>DEUU01000044.1:5217-5671 GCA_002362735.1 Dehalococcoidia bacterium UBA3254 | reverse complement strand
GTGATGTCGCAAGTTTATACGCTTCACTAGCAGACCGTACCGGGAACATCCCCCGCCTGGTCGAACAGGCACAAAAAGCGTTAACTCTATTGCCGGAAACCAGATATGAAGCACGCAGCCGCGCATATTGGGAATTGGGCTATGTAAGTTATGACCAGGGGCGCCTTGATGAAGCGGTTACTTTACTCAGTAACAGTTATCAGGCAGCGAAACAAGCTGGTAATGCCTGGATGGGGGCGAATGCCCTTGGTTTCGCTGCCCGGGCATTATGGATGCAGGGTGAAATTAATCGTTCTATCGAGATGGCAAGGATCGCTGTTGAAACGGGAGGGCAATCGCCGGCAGCGGCTTCTCCTTTGTGAAACCTGGGAACCGCTCTGTACGAGCGGAACGATCTGCAGGAAGCTCGTAAAGTGCAACAACTTGGCGTTGAACTGGCGGGACGGATCGGCAG
>DEUU01000044.1:0-4962 GCA_002362735.1 Dehalococcoidia bacterium UBA3254 | reverse complement strand
TTGAACTGGCGGGACGGATCGGCAGTGCGCAACCGAAATTAGCATTGTACCTTTGTCTTAGTCTCACTCTCCTGGCACAGAGAGACATAAAAGGAGCAAAGGAAGCGATGGCCGAAGCTGATAAAAACGTGGTGCATTATACCGTGATGCCATCGTATAAAGCTCGACACGCCGCCTACCGGGTAATGTTCGCCATCAGACTAAACGATCGCCAGGGAGCAGATGAGTGGGGTAAAAAGTTACGGGAATACTCGAAATACCTGGCAATCGAATTCCAGCAAGTGATACCGCGCCTTCTGATGTTTGAAGGGGAGATTACACCCGCGACCGAACAACTCAAAATTCTTTATGACAAAGTCACGCAATGTGGTGCTCAGGGTCTGGGGATTCAAATACGCGTATATCAGGCACTATGTGCTGCTGACCAGGAAGAAGCGTTGACTTATCTCACTGAAGCCCTGAAGACCGGTGCGGCTGGGCAACATGTACGTACGTTTACAGACGAACCAGATCTGTTACCATTGCTTCGTAAAGCCGTAGCGAAAGATATTGTTCCGCAGTACACAACCCGACTGATAAAGATAATCGAAACAGAAAGCAGTATATCTTTGTACGCAGAAACTGGACACCGTATTCCTTCAGGGATATTAAGCGAGCGGGAAATCGAGGTATTGCATCTGTTAGAAAAAGGATTTTCGAATCGTCAGATCGCGGAAAAACTAGTTATTAGTCTCAATACCAGTAAAAGACACGTTCATAACATTTTTGAAAAGTTGCAGGCAAAAACAAGAGTACAGGTTATTGCCCGGGCCAGGGAACACAAACTGCTTTAATCCACGCGGCTATCATTTGACTATCAAACAGCTATCACTTCCTCCTCTATTAGTTGGTATTCAGATCGCTTAAACACAGCTGTTACCGCGCTTGTGCTACTTCCATTCGTTAAAAATCAACCCCCTGAATCACCCTTTCGGGTAATTCTCACTGATACCTTCCTGACTATAAGCTTTGTCTATAAAGTCATGAGAATCTGTATGGAAGCAGTCGAAATCAAGGTCAAGGGTCAGATAGATGAAAGCTGGTCCGAGTGGTTAGGTAATCTGTCCATTGTGCATACTTCAAGCGGCGATACCCTCCTGATCGGCATGATTCGAGATCAAGCTGCCTTATTGGGAGTACTTGAGAAAATCTTCAGCCTGGGAATGAGACTCATTTCAGTAACAAACGGAGCCTGATATTCGAGGAGGTTACCAAGATGTGAAAACTGAGAGATGAATGTGAATTATACTGCGAAAACCGGATATATAAAAAAGGAGAAATTTAATGCATACCAAGATAACAAGGCTGTTAATCGCAATATTTGCCGTCATTGCCCTCATTATCCCGTTTACCACTTCTGTCGTATCAGCATCTGCCCCGGATTATAAATTCACCACGATTAATTACCCGGACGCGGTTAGTACTGGCCCCTGGGGCATCAACCCTCGTGGAGATATCGTCGGGTTTTATTATCCCGGTGCAACTGCACTAGGATTTACCCTGATTAATGGAGAATTCAAGTCAATCGACCAGGGCTCCAATACTACCGTAATCAGCATTAGCGCATCCGGTGAGATGGTTGGTGATTATCAACCAAACTCTGAGGAAGCGTGGCACTGGCACGGCTTCAGGATTCCAAAGGGGGGAGATCCAGTACCATTAGTCGATCCGACCGGACACACCAGCATCGTTCCAATGCGTATCTTAAATAATGGTACGATCGTTGGTTTCGTGCAATCCGATTCTGACAATACGACCAAACATGGCATCATATTACGCCCCGATGGTTCGTATACCTACTACGAAGGTTTACCGAATTCCCGTCATAATGGTGCTACTCCCGATGCAACCATAATTACCGGATGGTATACCGATGGACAAGCCGGAGCAAACCATGGCTATGTACTCGATAACGGCAACTTGATAAAGTTCAACGTGCCTGGTTGCTTTTACACAATGCCTACTGATATTCATCCAGACGGAAAAACTGTTGTTGGAACATGCATTGATCTCAAAGGAGTACATGGATTTGTAGCCAAAAGACTGGGGGCAGATCCGCAAAATTGGAACTATACAATCATAAATGTCCCGGATTCAACAAATCCAGGTCCTGACAAAATAGCAAAACAGACTGGCATCGGGGGTATCAATGCCAATGGTGACCTTGTGGGAAATTACGTAAGTGCAGATGGCGTTAGACATGGATATATAGCTACCTGTGCAAACAACTATAAATAGAAACATAAAACCAGGTACTACAAATTCATCGAATTATTAAACGTAAAGGAAGTCCGGCTCTGGGGACTTCCTTTACGTTATGATGAATATTGGTGCAATAAATTTGGAGGTTACCAACGAAAGGAGTAAAGGTACCAGTAAAATTGTCTCGTTTATTACATATTTTGATACCATCGTAAAATAAAAAAATAGATCGATGTTGGGTATATACTGAAGAACATAGAAACTGATGCGAGCGTCAGGAGGGTAAGTTTGCATGTACGACAAAAATGCTCATGAAAAAATCACTGAAGCAGTATTTAAATCACTACCCTTAAGGGGAATGGTGAGATTGGGGGGAAAACCATATCAAGCGGATGATCCTTGTGTATTTGTCGGGGTGGTGTGCAGCGAACCGGTGATCGAAGGGTTGCAATCACTTTGTGCATTGAAATGGGACCGGCTTGCTGATGTGACCATGGGTATCGGGGGAGGCTTCTCCTACATGGGAGAAGTATGCGGGGCTGTCTCAGGAGGTATTATTGCCATCGGCCTGGATATCGCCGGTAGATACCGGGATACGGTTGCAATGAGGTACCTGATCGCCAAATACACACAAATATTAATGAAAGATTGTGTAAGGGAATTTGGGCATGTCCGTTGTCGCGACCTGATCGGGCATGATATTTCGGGCAATCTGATACCGGGCGACCCGGCTTTCGCCGCTTATCTCAGTGATATGATGAGCAATCGTGAAGCAGGGAAAGAATCGGTGTGTCACCGGGTTTTGCGTTGGGTACTCAGGTATCCGTTACCTTCCGAACAGGAAGAATTGCCTCCCCCTATTAAGCCCTGATTAATATGCTGATGCCAGGAGAAGGAGCAGGCGGCAAACCTGGCTCTTATTGCATTAGTTGTTCAAAAGTGTTCATTTTGAATCAGATTGTTGTGAAAAAGTTGAGAAAAATTTGCCAAGTTGGTGAGCCGTGCAGGACTCGAACCTTAAACCTAGTGATTAAGAATCAACTGATCGAAAATTGGTAAGCTCATTCTTCTCAAGCTGCGGGAAAAGTCCTCCCAAGAACATTAGCAAATTTATGTGCAGAACCATCTTCCTTAGGTAGAGTGTTAGCGAACACCCAAAACCGACCTTTGATTTGGAAATCAGGTACGGCTTGTTTCATTGCCCCAGACTCTTTTATTGGGTGTCTTGAATGCTTGAAATTCCAGGCGGACTTTTAGTAAATGCAAATAAGCGTTAAAGTCTTGTATCATTTCTGCAAGTAGTAGCCCATTCCGGATTCGAACTTTATTGGAATGCTATCAGGTCAACACCGAAATTGAGCGTAAATCAACTTCTGAACAGCCGGGACGAGCGATTTCTTTTTGAAGAGAAGTTTGGACAAGGTCCATTCTAACTCCGGCATTCGCATAGAGCTCGAGATCTTGTATTTGTATTAGTCTAGACTTAATCTGACACTTCCTATAAATTAGTTAAGTTAAAAGGAAGGAAGTCAGATGACCACAGAAGAGAAAATTATCAAGAACAAGCTCGGGCTAATCAAGCTAGCCACAACACTGGGTAATGTTTCACAAGCCTGTAAGGTAATGGGATATTCCCGCGATAGCTTTTACCGGTTTCAAGAGCTTTACGAAAAAGGTGGGGAATTAGCCTTACAGGAAATAAGCCGGAAGAAACCGTGTATAAGGAACCGGGTAGAAGAGCACGTTGAAAAGGCAGTCGTCGATTTTGCCATAGAAAAGCCGGCTTACGGGCAACTACGTACCTCCAATGAACTGAAGAAAAAAGGAATCTTTGTTTCCCCTGGTGGAGTTAGGTCGGTCTGGCTCCGCCACGATCTGGAGACCTTCCAGAAGCGGCTTAAGGCACTGGAAGCTAAAATGGCTCAGGAAAAACTGATTCTGACCGAAGAACAGCTCCGTGCTCTGGAAAAAGCCAAAGATGAGAAAGAATCCCACGGAGAGATAGAAAGTCTCCATCCCGGATACCTTGGTGCCCAAGATACTTACTATGTAGGTACTTTAAAAGGGGTGGGCCGGATTTATCAGCAGACCTTCATCGATACCTACACCAAAATAGCCTTCGTCAAACTCTATGATCGTAAGAATGCCTTAGTAGCTGCCGATTTCATGAATGACCGTGTAATCCCCTGGTACGATGAACATGATGTCAAGTTGCTTCGGATCCTGACAGACAGAGGAACGGAATACTGCGGTAATCGAGAGACTCACGAATACCAACTTTACCTGGCCATCGAGAATATCGATCATTCGAAGACGAAAGCCAGGTTTCCACAGACCAACGGGGTTTGCGAACGATTTCATAAAACGATACAGGACGAGTTTTACTCGGTTGCGTTTCGAAAAAAGACTTACCGTAGTCTAGAGGAAATACAGGAGGACGCCGACAAGTAAATAGAGGAGTATAATACGCAACGGACACACTCAGGGAAATACTGTTTCGGCAAGACACCGTGGCAGACTTTTCTAGATGGTAAGACACTAGCTGACAATAAGATGCTGGATAGATTACAACCGACAGATGGCTCTGTCAGAGAGGTCGTAAGTGTCAGATGATGTCTTGGCTAGTACATATAAATAGAATATTACAAAGCGTATTTGTTACCTAAGGCAACACTGTTTTAAAAAAGTGTATCTTTGTGACCTGCCCCCAATAGTTGTACC
>DEUU01000167.1 GCA_002362735.1 Dehalococcoidia bacterium UBA3254 | reverse complement strand
CTCCGTGCCCCGCGGAAACCCGCAAGCAGGAAGCGGCCGCCAGGGCGGAGATATTCCTGGCCGGGGGCGGACAAAAAACCGTCGACCTCCTGGAGTTTCGGGACGGATTTTTCCCTTATCAGGGGGGGGAGATAAAGGAATACTTTGAAAAGCTCAAGGGGACCTGTTCGCCTGATTTGATCTTTACCCATTACCGGAAAGACCTCCATCAGGATCATCGGTTGATTTCGGAATTGACTTGGAATACCTACCGAAATCATCTTATCCTGGAGTATGAGATCATCAAATATGACGGCGACTTGGGTTCACCCAATCTTTTTATCCATTTGCCGGAGGCTTTGAGCAAGCGGAAAGTCGAACTCCTGATGGCCAACTTCGAGAGTCAACGAGAAAAGCAATGGTTTGATGCCGATACATTTTTTTCGGTCTTACGGATAAGAGGGCTGGAGTCGAACGCCCCGGAAAAGTATGCCGAGGGGTTTTACTGCCGCAAGCTGGTCTTTTAAAATCCTGCTCCGGGCGGTCGGTTTTTATATATTTTAGGAAAAGCGGCCGGCCCGTTGGTGGTTTCCTCCTATCGCCAATAATCAAGGAGAGTTTGCTGATGTCTTATCATCCAGATGCCAAATTTAAAAAGTCTTTGGAATTGCAGCAAAAGAGCCACAGTCTGATCCCCGGAGGTAGCCATACCTACGCCAAGGGGGACGACCAGTATCCGGTGTTGGCTCCGGGGTTTATTGTCAAAGGGGAAGGGTCCCATGTCTGGGATCCTGACGGCAACGAATATATAGAATACGGGATGGGGCTGCGGGCCGTAACTCTCGGCCATGGGTATCGGCCGGTGGTGGAAGCGGCTTACCGTGAAATGAAGGGGGGAACGAATTTTACCCGGCCCGCCCCGATAGAAGTGGAGTGCGCCGAATCCCTGCTGGGTTTGATCGAAAACGCCGGAATGGTCAAGTTTGCCAAGAATGGGTCGGATGTGACTACGGCGGCCGTAAAGCTGGCCAGGGCCTTTACCGGAAGGGACCTGGTGGCGATTTGCGCCGAACACCCTTTTTTCTCCACCGATGATTGGTTTATTGGTTCCACTCCCATGGCTTCCGGGATCCCTGAGTCAAGTAAAGCGCTAACGGTAAAATTTCATTACAATGAGCCGGAAAGCGTTCATAGACTTTTTGCGGAGTACCCCGGCCGAATAGCCTGCCTGATTATGGAAGCGGCTACCGCTGTGGAGCCGGTCGATCAGTTCCCTCAAGAAGTTCAGCGCCTCTGCCGAGAAAACGGGGCTCTCTTTATATTGGATGAAATGATCACCGGATTCCGGTGGCATATCGGCGGAGCCCAGGCCTATTACCAACTCCAGCCCGACCTGTCCGCCTTCGGGAAGGCCATGGCCAACGGGTTTTCGGTGTCCGCCTTGGTTGGACGTCGGGAAATTATGGAACTGGGTGGCCTGCAGCACGACCGGGAGAGGGTGTTCCTGCTTTCCACGACCCATGGCGCGGAAACGCCGGCCTTAGCGGCCTGTATCCAGACCTTGGAAACCTATAAGAAAAAAAATGTCGTTGAGTACCTCTGGGAGAAGGGGGAAGTGCTCCAACGAGGTCTAAATCAGCTTAGCGAATCATTGCAGTTGACGGATTATTTCCGGGTCATCGGGAGGCCCTGCAATCTGGTTTATATGACCAGGGATCAGGAGAAGCTCCCCTCCCAAAGCTTCCGGGCCCTCTTCCTCCAAGAGACCATCAAACGGGGCGTATTGGCACCTTCCCTGGTGGTGAGTTTTTCCCATACGGAAGAAGATCTTCAAAAGACCATTGATGCGGTTGAAGGAACGCTCCATATCTATAAGAAAGCCCTAGAGGAAGGTGTAGATAAGTACCTTGTAGGTAGACCGGTAAAACCAGTATTTAGACGTTACAATTAATGTATTCGAATATAATCTAAATCCTTGAATCATAAGTGTTCTGCTCTTAATTAATAAGAGATCTCTAGACCCCCACCTACAAGTTGTCTATTATCAAAATCCTAGCCGATTAACCCTCTTTAACCTAAGCTTAACGTAAGGATAAAAAAGCCATCGGATACTTCTAATTAAATATATTAATATCGTAAGAATCCTGTAATACCCTAAGATCCCGATAGCAATTAGTATAGATATTCAAGGGGTTACATGAATAATGCGAAAGAAAGATTAAGTGCAGGTGAAAGAATGGTCTAAAAACTTCCAGGAGAATGGAAACTGCAAAAATGCTAAATATAGTAATCATAAAACTGCTTTAATTCCCAAGATCTTAAAATAGATTTAGAAGTTCCTTGCAGTAACACGGGGGCATGCATTTTTATAAAAATGAGAGTTGAAAAAATGCGGGAAATATATGATTAAACAAATTCGAGAATTGCTAAAATATCGAGAACTGCTCTATATAATTATTTGGCGGGATATAAGAATTAAATATAAACAGTCAATAATGGGGATTATGTGGGCAATATTTATGCCATTAATCATCGTTGCTGCCGGCCTACTGGTTCGATACAGTTTCTCTCTATTATCTAATAAACCTATTCGAGCTGAAGATTTTGCAGGCGTTTCAGTCAAGGCGATTCCTTGGGCCTTTTTTGTCTCTTCCGTTCGTTTTTCTGCCAACAGTCTAATCGGAAACGCAAATTTACTGACCAAAATATATTTCCCGCGGGTAGTATTTCCTTTGGCTGCGGTATTTTCCCAATTATTCGACTTTTTGATTGCTTCTTTTTTGTTAATAATAATTTTAACGTGCATGCAGGTTGGAGTTGGGCTGGCATTAATTTGGGTCCCGTTTCTTGTGTTTTTTCTAATTCTATTAACCATTGGATTTGGCATCCTACTCTCGGCAGCAAATTTATTTTTTCGCGATGTAAAGTATTTGGTTGAGGTTATATTAACTTTTGCAATATTTATTACTCCTGTTTTTTATGAAGTATCATTTTTTGGAAAATGGGCAAATCTTCTTATGCTTAACCCAATTGCGCCAATTCTTGAGGGAATTTACTCGACAGTAGTGATTCATCGAAACCCGGACCCTCTTTGGATGTTATATAGCCTTGTATTTTCTACTTGTATATTTTTAGTAG
>DEUU01000033.1 GCA_002362735.1 Dehalococcoidia bacterium UBA3254 | reverse complement strand
ATGGATTTAATGGACACCAAAGTCAAGGTAAAATAGAGAAGGACGGAGGTGTCAAATTGAAAGGTATTCCACAGGGAAGGTACACGAAGGAATTTCGGGAGGAAGCAGTGAAGTTGGTAATCGGGGAGGGGTTATCCTGGGGGGAAGCAGCGCAAAGGCTGTCTTTACCGACCTCAACCTTAGCTAACTGGGTAAAGGCTTCCAAATCCGGCAAGTTGGGAGATATAGGTAAGAATTATCGGCCACTGACCGAAGTAGAGATAGAATTAGCCCGGGTCAAGAAAGAGAATGCCATACTCAAAATGGAGTGTGAAATCCTAAAAAAAGCGGCGGCGTATTTTGCGAGGGAGTCGCTGCCAGGTACGCGCTGATAGAAAGACTGCGGCTCAAATACCCAATTCCATTAACGAGCCGGATGCTGGGTGTCTCCAGCAGTGGCTATTATGCCTGGCAAGATAGGCCGTTATCCAGGCGAGCTCAGGAAGAACTTCGGTTGGAAGTTGAGATCAAGGCTGCACATAGGCGGACCAGACAAACCTATGGTCCCGAGCGGCTGCAGTGTGATCTGTCGAAGCACGGAGTACAGGTAGGCATCTGTCGAATCAAACGTATCCGGAGAAAGCTGGGTATACGTTGTAAACAAAAAAGAAAATTCAAGGCGACCACGTATTCTAATCATAACTTGCCGGTAGCCGAGAATGTCTTGAATCAGCAGTTCAAGGTTAGTGAGCCTAACAAGGTCTGGCTCAGCGACATTACCTATGTACCTACGGATGAAGGCTGGCTATACCTGGCTGGGCATAAGGATCTTTTTACCCATGAAATCGTGGGTTACGCCATGGGGGAACGAATGACTAAAAACCTGGTAGGTCAATCATTATTGCGAGCTGTAGAAGCCAAACGTCCGGCTGAAGGCCTGACTCATCACTCTGACCGGGGCAGTCAGTATTGCTCTTATGAATACCAGAAACTACTAAAACAATTTGGAATGGAAACGTCCATGAGTGGAAAAGGAAACTGTTTTGATAATGCACCGATGGAAAGCTTCTGGGGAATGCTCAAACAAGAACTTGTCTATCACGTTCATTTCAGAACACGGCAAGAAGCTAAACAGGCCATTACTGAATACATCGAGATATTCTACAACCGGCAGAGAATACAGGCGGGCTTAGGATATTTATCGCCTAAGATCTTCTTACAGAGCTATTACGCGGGAATATTGGCATCCTGAAAAGAGGTTTGGTGTACACTATTGACATCCGACCCCATTTTAAATTACTTCAATTTTCATTTTGATGCAAATAGGCAATATATTGGATTTTCAATCTCTAGATATCGATTGTGATCCGATTGCCATCGATCTTAACCGGATAAATCTTGATTGAGCGTGGCCGTTTAATTGCTTTTCCCAGAACGGAAACCAACCCTGACCCTTTCAACCAGCGAACTACACTCCCATCTATAATGTTGAATTGGGAACCATGACGGGGACAGATAATGATATTTCCCTGCAGTTTTCCCAGATGCAACTGTCCTCCCAAATGCGGACAACGGTTCTGATCGGCAAAGTATTGGCCATTAATCCTTGCCAATACGATTTCTTGCCCATCGATATTCATTTCTTTTAAAGTGTCATCTTCCATTGATGATACCATATCCATGGATTTTGATATCTTTACCTCCTAATATTTCTTGAGGGTATTCCGATAGTCAGTGAGCTAGAAAAGATGCATGTTGGGTCTGACTTACCGATGATGTTTGCTAGCGAGCATGAGGCTGAATTGGATGCTATCGTTAGATATAATGCGGGGATTCTTGCATGTGGCGATGCCAAAGACTTTACCACCCGGGAAATCCTGGAGGATATTCTGGAAGAAGAGGATGATCATGTTGATAGCATCGAGAAAGTACTGGATGAGATAAACCAGATGGGCTTACCGCTGTTTCTTTCAACACCGGTCAAAAAATAAAATTTAGCAAATAAAGGAGAATGGGGTATGGCCAAGAACGAAAAACCGAGTTCAGAAAAGAAGCAAGATTTACTAAAACGTAATGCTGAAATGGCTGAAGGGAAAAATCCGGAGAAAGCGGCACAATTATACCGCAAAGGCGACAAATATTATTGTGTCGAATGAAAAGAGGAGTTGCATCTGCACACTGATTGTCCCAGTTGCCATGCACATATTGATTAGGACAATGAGATGACAGAAACTCGCCGATAGAACTTGGCATTAATTAACATTCCGAAGGTAAAATCGGTATTAAAAGTGAAGTAAATATAGATTAAGATAGATTGACAAAGGCTTAGGCTTACCATAACATAAATTCATCTCAGGGGGCGAAGAACCTCTATCTGTATCTGGTCACCTGGATAAAGGGGAGCCAGTGGTGAAACCGACCTTCAAAATGAGGGCCGGTTTTTGGTTTTTTGGAGTTGGGTCTGTAAGTAAAGCCATAAAATCGAATCCAGAACAAAGGAACGAGGTTGGGAAGCCGGAGGTGAAAAAGAGAATGCTGAGTTTATGGCAATGGAAAGTCATCAGGTGGGTACTACAGGTAATTTGGGCTTTTTTTACCGGGTGGTTCCTGGGCCGATATCTTACGGTACATCCCCTGCATACGAGCCTAATGCTGGTCCATACCACCTTATTTGGTGCAAGCACTTTAGTCTTGCATTTCGT
>DEUU01000054.1 GCA_002362735.1 Dehalococcoidia bacterium UBA3254 | reverse complement strand
GAATTCGAGCATGATATCCAAGCCGGTTTCGGGTAATTGTAGCGGACTGATTGGCTCCAGGAAGGTATCGACCATCGGCTTTTCACGTAATGCAGCCTTGCCGCCTGCCAGAGTAGAGAGGATTTCGAGCACGTAATGACTGCTGCGCCGGCTCACCGGCCAACACCGCACGGGTTTATCGCAAATTTTAACCATCTCTGCCATAAGAACAACATCCCGGATAGCAGGATGAATATCCATAGGCACGCTCATAGCACCGACAATTGAGATATTCGGTAAAGCGGCGCCGACTCTGGTTGCTGAGATGGCATCCTGCAGCACCGGTTCTCGTCTTTCACTGGTTTTATAATCGAACCAGGCATACTGACCGGGGCTGGAAATCAGATTCGCTTCGCCTGCTCCAAACCTGGCTTGTTTATCGGGTTGATAACCATGAAAAGCGAACTGCTTGCCGGCTTGTTCAATCGCTCTCATAACTAAAGTTTCATCGAACCGGGCAAGTTTTCGCGACCAATCTACTTTTGCTCCAGATGCCTCTAACACCTTGAGCACCTCCGCATGGTGGACTACTACCCCTACTGTGCGTAATATTTCCAGCGAAGCATCTTGAATGTCTTTCAACTCCCGAACAGACAAACATTCAACTTTCAGCTTTGCCATGTCGACTCCTTGTTGTTGAAAATCTGTAAGTACTGCAAAGCGGAATAAACGCCGCCCATAATTAATGCGTCATTTTTCAACTTTGAAGGGCATAAATTGACCGGTCTTAGAAGATTTGTGCCAATGCGATGTTGAATTGCTTCAATGAGAAAAGGCCAATTCCAATCACGCGCCCCACCCAAAACAATCACTTCGGGGTCGAGAGCCACAGCCAGGTTGGCTATAACAATCGTGAGAATATCGGTCATTTCATTAAATACTACACGGGCCGCTTGATCACCTTCCAGGGCCAGTTCGATAATCTTCTGTGGGTCCACTCCGGCGCCTTCTTGCCGAATTAAATCTGCTAAACCGGAAACCGGGTAACGCTGGGCGATCAATTGAGCCATGTGGATTAAACCATCGAGTCCGATGCGGTTTTCAAGGTTGCCAATTTGACCGGCTTTATCGCGTAAAATGTTCACATCCGTGATGTAATATGCCACTTCACCTGCGGCGTTCGTTGCGCCGCGATATAGTTCACCATTTAAAATGATGCCGGCTCCAATACCAGAACCCAAGCTTACAAATACCAGGCTACCGGTGGCGGATTTTCCGGCGCCTTGCCACCATTCACCCAATGCTGCCAGATTGACATCGTTTTCAATCAAAACCCGTTGTTTAAACTCATTTTCAAGAATGGTTTGCAAGGGTATATTCTCCCAACCCAGGCTAGGAGCCCACTCAATTACTCCAGAAGCGCTATCGATGATCGATGGCGCACCTACCACGATCGTCTCAACCGGTGCGTGAGCCTCTGCAGATTGCAACAACCCACCAATCAACTCAACAAACTCCGCCAATGAATGGGTGACATCACCGCCGGGTAAAGATCGACTGGCGGTGCATAGCAGGTCTCCGTATAAATCCGTGATGGCTGCATAGGCATTTGTAAGACGTAAGTCAACGGTTAAAACTGAGCTAAATTTTCCATTGAATTTGATCATCCTGGACGGGCGTCCAACTCCCTCCCCCTGCATTTCCCCATTCTCAAGCAATATTCCCGATTGTAGCAACCCATCCACCAATCGCCCGGTGCTCGTTGGGCTTAATCCGAGTACCCTGGCGATCTGAGCCCGAGATATCGGACCTTGATCGCGTACAACCCTGGAAATCTGATATTGAATACCCTTCGGCATTACCTGTGGCATATTACCCCGGAATAATTTTTTGAAGAATATATACCAAATGAACTAAATTATTGTTATATTTTGTATAATACATCATTATTTGTTCAAAGTCAACAGTTAATTACCATGTATTTGTAAATAATTAAGAGAATCGACGTACTATTAGTACCAAACGATATTAATTAACACGGTTTTTAACCCTATGGAGACAAATCGTTCCAAGATAGTAAATGAATATTAAGTGTTACTTTTCTGCTTGCAAAATAATCAGGTTATGTGGATATACATTATCTCCATTGACATTTGGTTTAATTTATGCGATACTTGTTTTTGACTAATCTGGTTGTCCAAATAAAGGGGCAACCATTTTTCTCCTCTCGCTATCCCACTGAAGAGGAGGTGATGCCACAATGTATGACAGTAGTATCTTACGAAGCGCTGCGGCATCCCTCCTGGTAACAGTATAGGAAGCCGCAGCGCTGCAGGGAGCCGTCCACAAGACGGCTTCTTGTTTTTTAAATAAAGTTGTCAGTTATCGGTTATCAGTTTTCAGTTAACAGTATGAAAGTATTTGGTGATAATGAATCTGTAAGCTATACTCTATACACTTATAATTTTTATTATCTCCCTGGTTTCCTGACCTGAAAAAAGACCTGTCAGATTTCCATATAATCGATCCGCAAATTAGTCTCAGCGTGGACACAGATTTCATCAGGAAAAGTTCTATTAAAATCTGACAGGTCTTAAATCGATCCATTTTAACATCGAAATTATTTCATCTTTAGGGTGAAGTATTTTCATAAAGACTCATAAAAGCTTTCTCTTTTCACACGCTATAAAACCTACCAATAAAACAGATAACTGAAAACAGATAACTGAAAACTGATCACGTCAATTATCTTTTGGGAAATAATGCTGCGCCACTTCTCGAACCCTGGATAGCCAGGCTTGACGCTGCGCGAATGTACTGGTTACCACCACGCTGAACGTCTCTCGATAAAAGGTTTCCACTCCGCACAAACCAAATACACAATTCTTCCACAGTGTCTCCAGAGGGTCGCCGAACATAGCGAGCTCACGTTCGGGCAGAGTGTTGGAGGTGTTGAAAACGCAGGCTGTTTTGGCTTTCAATAATCCGAGAGGAATGCCTTCCCCCTGATCGCCATCTAAAAATTGATAGGCAACTCCGGGTCGAATCACGCGATCCACCCAGCCTTTGAGAATGGCGGGCGGCTGCCCCCACCAATTCGGATGGATGATGAGGATGCCCTCAGCGGCAACGATTTCCCGGCAATGTATCTCAATATCAGGAGTCACATTTGCCCCTTTA
>DEUU01000402.1 GCA_002362735.1 Dehalococcoidia bacterium UBA3254 | reverse complement strand
CAATGAATTGGCGGAGGGCCTTAAATTACCTGAAATTTCTTCACTCAGCCTCCTGCCCGTGACGTGGATGAAGATATCTTCCAGCGTAGCTTCTTCACTGTGAAGCGTGACTACCTTTTCATGGCTAAAAAGCATCTCCAGCTGATTGGCAGTATCGGCCGCATCCATATCAATTTCGGTTTTTGCAATATTCCCCGAAGTAGTGCTAATTTCTGCAACCAGTGCACGTTTGCCGAACCGTTGCTTCAACGTACGGGGAGTGTCTATTGCAGCTATTTTGCCCTGATTCATAAAAGCTACTCTGTTACAGAGCTTATCAGCTTCCCACATGTCATGCGTAGTGAGAAATATTGCTGCTCCGCGTTTTTGTTCTTCCAGAATAATATTATCTATTGTTTCCGAAGAAACCGGGTCCAGTCCTGCAGTTGGTTCATCCATGAAAATTATCTCCGGTGAGTTGACCAGTGAGCGGGCAACCATGAGGCGTTGTTTCATACCTTTCGAATATCCGGATACCCGGTCTTTTTCCCTGCCGTTAAGTCCCACTCTTTTTAGTAAGCCGAATCCGTCGAAATCCTTAACGTTGAAGAGTCTTGCAAAAAGAGCCAGATTGTCAATGGCGGACATCTGTTCGTACAAGTTGGTCTGTTCGAAGCAGACCCCTATTTTCTCCCGTATGTCTGCGATATCTTTAACGACATCGAGACCAAGTAAGACCGCCCGTCCTTCGAGAGGACGTAATTGTCCGGTTAGCATCTTTACCGTAGTGGTTTTACCCGCGCCGTTTGGTCCCAGAAAACCAAATATTTCTCCTCTTTCTACATCAAAACTGATGCCGGCAACGGCAGTAAAGTTACCGTAGCGGAATACGAGATTTTGGACAACGATAGATTTGTGTTCCATTAAGTTATTTTGCCTCCTTCGGGGTGAAGTCGATGTCCTTTTTTAAAAAACCATAGAAAAATATACGTGTTAATTGGAGCAGCAGGCTGGTATTTGTGGCGGCAGATCGCATGAGTTCCTGTTTGCTGCTTAGTCCGGTTTTCAACGCATCCATATATATGAACAGGGCTTCATTATCCAGGGAAGAGTCGATGTAACCCTCTTTTTTACCGGTTAAAAGGACTTCCAGCCACAATGGTTTTATTTCTTTTTCATATATTTCATTAATTAGCGGAGCGATTGTCCTGTCGTAAGTGACAATTTTTTCAATGATTTCGCTGTTATATGCAGACATCAGGTCGATTTTACCGCTTATAATGCTGGAGATTTTTTGGGGAAATGGTAAATCCGAGCGGACTAGTGTGAGATTCCGGTCCATGTTTTCTCTTACCAGGGATTTTATCACTTCGCATAAAAGTCCATCTCGAGTACCGAAATAGTTATATATAGTGGTAGGTGAAACGTTAGCCTTGACAGCGATATCCTGGATGCTCACCTTATTTACATTATAAGTAAGATGGAAGAGGCTTATGGCCGTATTAATGATTTTATTGCGCTTATTGATATTATTGTTTTTCATTTGTATTAATGTATAATATTACTACAATACTACAAAATTGTCAACTCCCATCCCCCTTGCCCTGGTTAATTTGATTAGGATAACATTATAAGGAACTTCCTGATTTCTTTTATAGTGAGGTAAACTGTGACGACTTCTCCAGAGAAAAATTCCCAAAAACTTAAAGCACTGGTTTTGTGTGCCGGCAAGGGTACTCGTCTGAGACCGTTGACAGATAGTATTGCCAAGCCTCTGGTACCGGTTGCGAACCGCCCGATCTTGTTCTATGTTCTGGACCATATCAGGAGGACGGGAATAAAAGAGATCGGTATTGTGGTATCACCGGATAATGAAGATCAGATAAGAGACGCGGCAGGCAAAGGGGTGAGGTGGGGAGTGAAGATAACCTATATCCGCCAGGCCGAGGCCGGTGGTCTGGCACATGCTGTTATTGCCGCAGAAAAATTCCTTGGAGAATCGCCATTTCTCCTGTTTCTCGGAGATAATCTTATACAGGGTGATGTTAACGCATACATTCAACGTTTCATGGATGAACCTTGCGACGCTTTCATTTTGTTGAAAGAGGTGCCTGACCCCCGTTTATTTGGGGTCGCTGAACTTAATAGTCAGGGCCAGGTAATGCGGTTGGTGGAAAAACCGAAGGAACCGCGAAGTAACCTTGCCATGGTCGGCGTTTACTTTTTCACGGATTCAGTCCACCGTGCGACGCAGCAAATTAAACCGTCATATCGGGGTGAATTGGAGATTACAGATGCTATTCAGTGGCTGATCGATCAGGGTAAGATAATTCACAGTGAGATTGTCTGCGGCTGGTGGCTGGACACAGGTAAAAAAGAGGACTTGTTGAATGCCAACCGCATAATCCTGGACGAAAATACGGAACGGTTAATCAGGGGCAATATCGATGCTTCAAGTACTGTTACCGGCAGGGTTGAAATAGGTGAGGGAACTGAGATCATTAACAGCGTTATTAAAGGTCCGGTATCGATTGGCGAGAAATGCCTCATTAAGAATTCTGCGATTCACCCATTCACCAGTATCGGTACCGGTTCGGTAATTGAAAATGTATCTATGGAACAATCGATTATCATCGGCAGCAGCCGTATTGTTGATATCGCACAGATGAAAGATAGCATCATCGGACTTAATTATGAGGTTACCGGGCGGCCTGAGAATAAGCAACCGGTCTCGGTTTTCCTTGGCAGCAACGGCAAAATAAAACTTTAGCTGCATCATTATCGCTACAAATGATTATCTGCTGCTAACTAAATTTCATATAAATATTCATTCTTGTCCAAATTAGGTTTTACTCTTAAGCGTAATTTAGACAGCACAATATTAATGGTGACCTGATCTTTATACCCCCTCACTC
>DEUU01000460.1:5636-6029 GCA_002362735.1 Dehalococcoidia bacterium UBA3254 | reverse complement strand
GTCTATCTGTGCAGTAGGAGCGTATACGTTATCTCCGGCTGCATACGTCAGTACCAGGTGCTCTTTCTGGGTGCTATCTGAACTGATATTGGTAACGCCGGTAAATTGCCCAATACCGTGTTCAATGTGAACTACGTAATCTCCGGGTTTAATATCGACGAGCAGTGTATGTCGTCCGGTAGCACGTTTCTTGAGTAGACGCCGTTCTTTTACAAAACCGAAAATCTCTTTATCGGATAAAAGGTAAGTGGATCCAATTACCCACCCTTCTTCCAAAGACCCTTGTACCAGAGTCAAAGATCCGGGTTGAGAGATCTGATCAATCTGAAGTACCGGCTGGGAATAAATATTCTGTTCTTCAAATAATTCGGATAGCCGGCTGGCCTGGTTACT
>DEUU01000460.1:1305-5397 GCA_002362735.1 Dehalococcoidia bacterium UBA3254 | reverse complement strand
GATAGCCGGCTGGCCTGGTTACTGATAAATATCAAACGACGTTTATTTTCCAGAAAAACCCTGGATTTGGCCAGTAATACCGGCAGTTGTCCTGCGTAACTGGGGGCGGGCATAAAATTGATTTGCCGTAATGAACTGTCTTCCGGGCCTGAAAACGAGACCATGACTAGCCTCGTTTTGCTATTAAACCTGCTCTGGATATCGTTCCAATCGAAATAAGGCTGGGGAAAATTCCGCGGCAATTCACCTGCTTCTATCTTCTGCTGTCTGAGGTCATCAGCCTGATTGTTTAAATAATCAATTTCATCTTGGAGTTGAGTTATTTCATCAGTTATAACGATGGAATCAGCTGGTAAATAATCCAATAGGTTACCGGAGTTGAATAACTGGGAATAAAAGGACATATTCTGGAGCCGTTGTCCTTCCAAAAGCATTAAGAATTCCTGCTCGAATTGTCCTCTGGATTCAGAAGAGCAATTAGAAAGATCTAATTTATTAAGGATTTCCTCCAGATGGGACTTATTTTTGTCAGGTAATATTTCCGTTGCCGGGCACACCGCAATATGAGAGATAACTTTCACAGAACGTTGTGTCGCTGGATCAAAAAGACGCATACTTTCAACGGTGTTACCGAAAAACTCCAACCTGACAGGAAACTCGCTGGCAGAAGGAAAGATATCGATGATACCTCCTCTCCGGCTTATCGTACCGGGCACATCTACCAAAGGCTCCATCTCATAACCCATGGATTCCCATTTTTTAATCAGGTCAAGGGGATTAACCTCAGACCCTGAATTCACCGTGTAACATGATTCGATAAAGGCATTTTTCGAGATAGTTTTCTGGACCAGACTCAGCCCGGAAGCGATAATCAAAGGAAGCGTTTTCGTATTCTCGAAATTACTCAATGAAAAAAGTACCTGCAGGCGATCATGTTCTAGAACTGAATCAGTGATTGTTCTCTGAAAAGGCAGCGTGTCAGGATCCGGGAAATAGCTGAGGCTGCCGGTATCACACCATAATGAAATTTGGTCATAAAGCCTCTTGGCTTCTTCAGGCTGTGAAGTAATAACCAGCATTGGATGTTTTAATCTCTGATATAACGCGGCGATAACATATGGTTTAGCCGCATCTATTACTAAAGTTCGCGTTTCGTCGCGATTTAAAGCTTTTAGCCTTGCGACTAATTCTAGATATGCGGGATCTTCTTCAATTAAAGACAACAAATTAAATAAGTTTAACGGCACTTTTGGAATGCTCCAAACACAATTTGGGCTAGCCGTAACGGACTAGCCCTTATTAGTATTTTAACATAATGCCCAGGACGAATGTAACCCGGTTCTAAGTTTTACTTATGCTTTGACTGTTCTTCCCACAAAATCTGGATTCTTTCCTGGCTAAAGCTTCGCTATTACGACGCTTTTCCTCTTCAGTTTCCAGGATGAGAGGAGGCAACTGCATAGGTCTGCCGGCTTTATCCAGAGCCACGTAGGTTAAGTATGCTGAGGCTGTGTGGCGTACCTCACCTGAAAACAGGTTCTCAGTCTCCACCCGCACTCCAATTTCCATAGACGTTTTCCCCACCATGTTAAGGCAAGCCTTAAAAGTGACCAGATCTCCGGAAAAGACGGGATAGTGAAAATCCAAGCGGTCTATAGAAGCAGTAACCGCATTTGTTCTGGAGTGTCTGATAGCTACAACGCTCGCAGCTGTATCAATCAATTTCATGATCACACCGCCATGGACATTACCCGCGCAATTTACATCCTGAGGCCCCATTACCTGAGCCATAATTACCGCACTATCTTTTACGGTTTTACTTTCCGTGTTCATCATTCCCTCCAAAATTAAATCTTCTTATCCGGCCGAATTATACCAGATGTATACCCGGCTATGTTTTCAGTTGTATTTTCCAGATCTAACTTGCGTTACCGCTAATAGTGTTTCCCGCCGTATTTAAACCACCATCCTTCGACATCATCGGCATTAGCGGTTCGGAATACAACCACCAGATCTCCGGTGGCGTTAATTTTGTAACTACGTATCCCCTCGTTTGACACCCCCGTAGGAGTCTTGGCCAAATCGACCGTATAAAGATTTAAAGGAGTTTTTTCATAAGTGTTGTTAAAAACTTCTTTGGTTAGAACGTAGAAGTCCACCTTTGCATTAGGACTGGCAGGATTGAGTTTATAGCCCATATTGATGACGAAAGGAAAATCGTAGACTGGAAAATTAAAACGATAAATCCAGTCGTCATGGGTAGTTACCGACAGAATTTTAGGCGCCAGAATGGCTTTTTTATCAGTCACGAATCCACCTAAAGGCAAATCCCCAAAGATATCTGTATTTACAGGTGTGGACACAACAGTCCCATTTGGGTCGAGAGTGGTTTTGGTAGCTGACGTAAAACTGCTGAGGTAGAAGCTCGAGTTATTATAGCTGTCAAAGTTGACAGTTAGAGCAGGGCTAGGGATAGGTGTCAGTGTCGGACTCGGGGAGGGAGTAGCGGTAACCATAACTGTAGCGGTAATTGTTTGGGCTGGAGCGGTAACGGTGGTAGGAGCAGAAGTAACAGCCGGGGGTGTGATAATAGAGGTCACCGTAACCGTTTGAGTCGGCGGGTTCACGATGGTAGCGGATGGGGATGTCTGGTTAGCAGAAGTACAGGCCGTGATGCCTGCTATCAGAAAAACACAGATCAGGACAATTGCTATTTTTTTCATGTTCTTACCCTCTTACCCTTGATGGCGTATTTTAATATACCCGGATATTGAAATCAATAGATACATACATTTTATTCTGAAATTTCCCGGATTAATTTTTTATGATTGTTCAATAATCAATGGATTGTTATAATGAATTAGGTTTGTAAAAGCTAAGGCAATGAATCGATGAGAAATAAGCATACGAAATCAATTTATAAGAGGATTGTGATTAAAATTGGCACCAGTCTTCTCACTGGCGGAGGAAACCATCTTGATCCTGGAATGATGAGCAATCTGGTCAGGCAACTGGCAGGGCTAAGTCATCAAAAGGTGGAGCTCTCAGTAGTTACCTCGGGTGCGGTTGCCGCCGGGAAAGAAAGATTGGGATTTCCTAAAAAATTAAAGGGCATTCCTTATAAACAAGTTTTGTCGTCTATCGGTCAAAGCCTTCTGATGTCAAATTATGAAAAACTATTTAAGCGACATAATATTGCAATTGCTCAGGCTCTATTGACCCGGGCGGTACTGGTTGACAGGGCAGGGTATTTAAACGCCCGGAATACCCTCCTTGCTCTGATCGAGCTTGGCGTAATCAGTATCATAAATGAAAATGATGTTGTAGCCATAGATGAAATTGAAGGAGCCAGGTTCGGAGACAATGATAATTTATCTGCTATGGTGGCTAATTTAATTGATGCTGATTTATTGATCATCTTAAGTGACATCGCGGGTCTATATACTTCCGATCCCAGAAGTAATCCGAATGCATCTTTGATTCCTCAAGTGAAGGCTATTGATGAAAATATTTTTAACCTTGCTGGAGGAAGCCGCAGCGGTCTCGGGACAGGAGGAATGCTTACTAAATTACAGGCGGCGAGAATGGCAACATCATGCGGAATTTCAGTTATCATCGCCAAAGGCGACGAACCGGATGTTCTTTTAAGGCTTGCTACAGGAGAAGCTGTTGGAACTCATTTTTTACCTGCTGCGACTAAATTGGAAAGCCGCGAGAGATGGATGCTGGCCGGATTATCCGTAAAAGGATCACTGGTTGTTGATGACGGAGCAGCTAAAGCGTTAGAAAAGGAAAATCGAAGTTTGCTGGGAGCGGGTATTATCGAAATAGAAGGTAATTTTGAACGCGGCGATCTGGTAAATGTGTTTAACTCTTCGGGAGCCCGGCTGGGATCGGGAATCACCAATTATAAAGCTGCGGATATTGATAAAATTAAAGGCGTCCATTCACGGAAAATTTCAGCGCTTCTTGGATATGATTATGGATCCGAAGTGATCCATCGCAATAATCTGGTGGTTTTATAAACCACTAAGGATAAATATATGAATAAAGAGTTTATGGAGTTAGAGTTAAAAGCGAAGGCGGCAAAAG
>DEUU01000460.1:0-1039 GCA_002362735.1 Dehalococcoidia bacterium UBA3254 | reverse complement strand
AGCCTCTCATAAAATGACGTTCATCTCTACTGAAATAAAGAACAAAGCTTTACATAATATTGCCACCGACTTAATAATAAAAAAAGAGAGCGTGCTGGCCGCTAACAAGCTCGATTATAAGGAAGCGCAAGATTCCGGTATGAGCACTGCCATGCTGGACCGGTTATTGCTGGATACCAGCCGGCTGGAAGGCATCTCAAAGGACGTTCAGAGTGTAGCTATGCTTCAGGACCCGGTTGGAGAATTTTTTGATGCGAGGACCTTGCCAAATGGCTTGCTGATTGGACGACGGAGAGTGCCGTTAGGAGTAATCGGATCCATTTATGAGAGTCGGCCAAATGTTACCGTCGATATCTCGGTGCTCTGCTTGAAATCAGGAAACGCAGTAATTTTGCGTGGCGGAAAAGAGACTATTCATTCCAATCTGGCGCTTGTAAAAATCATCCAGGAAGCAGCTTACCGTGCGGGTATTCCAGAAGGAGCCGTTCAATTCATCGATAATACGGATCATGCACTGGTAGAATATTTACTCAAAATGAACCGGTATATCGATTTGATTATTCCTCGCGGTGGTTCAGGGTTAATCAAATTTGTGGCGGAAACCGCCAATATGCCAGTGGTAACCGGGGGCATAGGGGTTTGCCATACTTATATAGACAAGACCGCAGATATTCAAAAAGCAGTAGCTATTGTTTATAACTCTAAAGTTCAACGCCCAACGGTTTGCAACGCCCTGGATACTATTATTGTACATCGGGAAATTGCTGAGCACTACCTCCCTTCAGTGGCAGCGGAATTGAATAAGGCCGGAGTAGAATTACATTGCGATATGAGATCAATGCAGATCCTAAAAGAAAGCAAGTCTTTAAAACTCAGACCGGCAGTTGAGGATGATTGGGGAAAAGAATTTCTGGCCCTGGTCGCAGCGATAAAAGTAGTCGACTCGCTCGATGAAGCTCTTGACCATATACAAAAATACGGCTCCGGCCACTCAGAGTCCAATATTACAGAAGAATAGTGATCCGGAATGCGTTTTTTG
>DEUU01000023.1 GCA_002362735.1 Dehalococcoidia bacterium UBA3254 | reverse complement strand
CCTGAAAAAAGTCTAAATTTATCTGGCCAATCTATAACCTGGCTAAAATAAGATGACTTTTAAAAAAACATCACCTACCACAGGTATCGAGGACGTCGCAGCTACCCACCCCTAGCCCATAGCAATTAGCGCCTTTAAAAGGTGATGCAAACGGGCATCTTAACGTCTGTTTTAGGAAAGATCCTGGAAGAAAAAATCAAAATGATTGACAATAATATCTTATTTTTTATTTTCCGGGGACTCTTCAAATCTGGCCAGCATAAAGAGAAGGTCTGCCAGTCTGTTCAAATAAGAAAGTATCGCATCATTTTTTATTTCGTTATTCCGCCTCATGGAGACTACTCTTCTTTCGCCGCGTCTGACAATTGTTCTGATTAAATCCAGCCAGGCTGAACCCGGATTAGCCCCGGGAATAATAAAAGCCCGGGGCAATTCGATTTGAGCCTCCAATTCGTTGATTATCTTCTCCAATTCGGCTACCATACCATCGTTAATGATACCAAACTGCGATTCCAGCCTATCATGATCATCACACAGGGTCGCTAATTCGGCATTAACCTTAAAGAGCTCCCGTTGAATTTTTAAAATTATTTCCTTCGTTCTGGGTTTCGAAACGGAGTGGCGAGCAATTCCCAGCCCGGAGATGGCTTCATCTAAAGTGCCATAAGCTTCGCACCTTAAAGCATCCTTTGCGACTCTTTGTCCATACAACAGGCTGGTCTCACCAGCATCCCCTTTTTTATTAAAGGTTCTCATAAGGTTCACCTGATTTTTAATATTTTATTTAAGGGGTATCTTATTTCACCAGATACCCTTCGCTTATCGACAGCAAATCCTGAACAATTGTATCATAACCGATTTCACTGTTCTGCTTCTTCGACCGTTCAGCGATTTTTTGCTTATGAAAATCTTTGATCTCCTGTGAGAAGGGTAAATTACCGGTGTCCAAATACCGGCAGGCACCATTGGCATCCCGCACTCCCATGACCTTACGCGCAACAACGCGAGCGGTACTGAATGGGGTGTCGATAACTCCGGCCTTCACTGCTTCTATCGTCCCGACCGCTATATCTCCATCTCCCATTTCCAGGACCTTATCTACAATGGCTCTGACCTCGAGTTCGTTCATCCGGGCTTCCAGTTTGACCTCTTCACTCTCGATATTGAACTTCTGATCTTTAAGCATACTTACCAGAACATTAGCAAACCTTAAAGTCGCGAGATGGGCATCAGTCGTCGGTAGTTCGTGCGCTTCATCAATGGTAAAAAGACCACAGATCTGAATTTTGGCCAGAGTAGCGGCGAGTGGACCGAACATTATCGGGATCAGGGCTTCGTACCGATTATAGGGGTGTCTGCCCTGGAAGCTCTGAATACCTTTATATATGACTACATCTTTATAGCCAAATTTATCCAGATATTCTCTGGCCAATTTAGGTAATGTGATTGAATACGCCAGATCCTGGTTTAGATTGCATCTCGATAAATAGTTGGTGCATATGTGCTTGCAGCCCTGCTCGGCAGCCAGTAAATAACTTATGATCCGCGTAGCATCCTCAACGCTCGCAGGGCATAAATGGTTTTGAGTTCCATCTGGCCGGGAAACGATCGGGCTCCCTCTCTCCTCATAATAACCTCTCAAACGGTAGATATACTGCCAGTTACGTATTGAGACTTCAAGGGGTGTATTTTTGTTATAGACAAAATAGCAGAAGAATGGATCACCAGTACAGGCAGTATGTCCTCCTGCCAGCCCAACCTCATTGGTTAACCGCCAGTCGCACGAGGTCCCGGTTATTAACAGGGGTGTTTCTACTGATTCTATCAATTTTCTACACTTGGCTACCCCGTGAATGGGAATAGGGAATCCATTCAGTAACGTTTTCCCGACCTTAACACTTTCCTGGACAGCTTCGGCCGCTTTATTAAAGAACTGATTTCGGGTCATGCTATCCTGATGTGTGGTGAGAAGACCCGCATGGCCTTCGTCTTGAAGACGCTTTATCAGATCCGTTTGCCACTCCAAAACAGGAACACCGTTATGGGTAAAATTTAAGGGTACCCCGGTCCTTTTGGATTCTTCCAATTTGGCTGCACAAACCCGACTGGCAGGCATACTCTTGTGGTATGCAACCGCTTCATCCAGGTCTATGCCCTTTCCTGTCGGCCAGATAGCTAAGACCTGTTCCCTCTCTTTAAAAAACTCTTCATCACTTAAACGCTGGTTTTTAACCTGTACCACGTTAGCCTCCTTTTATTCCAAGATCATTTTTCAAGTCGGCAATCACCGGGCTCGGTAAGATTCCAGGTGGATATGCCCGAGTAAAACCCATGTCCTTAAACATTTTCTCAGTTTCTGGCCACGGAGGCTCTCCAATAATCAATTTTCCGCCAATATATAATAGAATGTCTTTTAATCCGGCTTCTATACACTTATCTCTAAGTCCGGAACACATGATAGCAGCATGTCCGCTGAGGGAAGATATCAAGATTGCTCTGGCTTTTGTTTCAATGGCTGCATTGATGAACTCCTCCTGAGAAGTGTGAATGCCCAAAGCTACTACTTTAAAGCCAGCTTTGGTCAAAGCGTGTTCCAGGATGCTGATACCGATATTATGGACATCTTCACCAATTACTCCGGTTACGAGAGTGGCATTAAAATCCTTTCCGATTGTCATGTGTTTCTCCTTATAATCAATATGGCCTCTCATAAAATAGATGACAATAAAATGCTTAGCTTAAAGGATTCTCTGGAAATTATTTTTTTGCCGGAGAATATTTTTTCTCCGGACTTTAAGTCTCTCGTGATCTAAATTATGTCAGTCTAGATGACCCATTGCTTTAGATATTTCAGCAGCATATTTCTTGACCAGAGGTGCCAGCTCAACAATTCTCTGCCGACTGACACGCAACGAGGGGGCGAGGATGCTAACAGCGGCGATAACGTTATTATCACTATCCCAGATCGGGGCCGCCACACTGAGCAATCCCAGCTCATGCTCCTCATAATCAAAGGAAATCCCTTCCTGTTTGATCCTCTTTAATTGCATCCTTAACTCGTCTTGACCAATGATAGTGTTGGAAGTCCGGGGAGCCAGCTTAACGCTATCAAAATATTCTTGAAGCTCTACGTCGGACTTATATGCTAGAAAGACCTTGCCCACGCCCGTACTGTAAAGATTGAAATTAGCATAATCGGGTGTGATACTCCATCTATGAGTTGTACTTATTATATCAGAATCGAAAGCAGTATTCCCGAGACACAATGCCAAAGCTGCCGATTCATCCGCCACTTTACTAAGCTCATGTAAATACGGCATAGCTATATTTCTAATATCTAATCTGCCTTTGACCAATCCTGCAAATTCGATTAACTTTTTGGGGCTCAGCAGATATTTGCCTCTTTTATACTGCTGATAAACATAGCCTCTTTTGATAAGAATATTAGTAACCCTGTAGGCGGTACTGGTTTTGAATCCAGTTATTTTCGCTACTTCATAGATGCTGAGCGGACGTTTATTTTTTAAGAAGACATCCAGTATCTCAAAAGCCTTGTTAATTGCTTCCACAAATCCTCTTTCTAATCGAAAAACAGACTATATTAAAATTTAAGTTATATTGGCTGACGAGTCTTATTCAAAGATATATGATACCAGAGACGTTGTTATATAGGCTTATTATAGTATATTTTGAATCATAAATCCATAATGTTGTAGAAATTATCCATAATGCGGATTTATCGCCTCCTTAGGATTGAGAAACTGTCACATCATTCCCATAAAATGGTAAAATTGAATTACTTTTAGATACCTCGTAAATAAAAAACGAAAGGAGATGGTTTTCAATGAAGATGTCTGCAGAGGTTAAAAAGACCATAGCCGAGTGTGGACCGGCAATAATTGCCACTGCCAGCAAATCAGGGCGTCCCAATGTTTCACCCAAGGGTTCTCTGAGAGTAGTTGACGATGAGCATGTAGTTTTCGCCGATGTTCGATCTCCCAGAACCATTTCTAATCTTGAAGAGAACCCTTATATTTCGATAATTTGCTTGAAAATGCCGGAACGCAAGGGATGCAGGATATGGGGTAAAGCCGAGATTATAGATTCAGGGGAACTTTTCGATCAATGGTCGCAGGAGATGGCGGCCAGGAATATGAAACCCAACCATATCGTCAAAGTTGCCGTAGACGAATTTATTGTATTTTAATTGGCGTATTCTCATTATCAACTTCTCAATTTACGCGGCATGACGTATTATTATTAAGGCAATAATTTTTAATGAATTATTGACAACATAGATGCTTCTGCTATAATTAGCTCAAGTTCATTCTATCGGTATGACTTCCAATAGGACTACGCATCGAAATTTATTAAATAGATGAGAGTTAATTTTTCTAATAAATTCTAACTTGCTGTTCGAATACCGGTTGAAATACAATTATCAAAAGTAATCGTAATTAGCCGCTATAAATGGAACTGACCAGTATTTAATATTCATGAATCGGGTTAGTATTTATAAGGAGGTTTAAATGCACAATAAAAGGTTACTTGTTCTCTTATCCGTTCTCTTGATTGTAGTATTGACATCGATGACTATGATCACCGCCTGCTCCAGCACACCATCGACTACAACCCAGCCAACCCAAACCACCCAGGCACCGGCATCCACTACCCCGGCAGTCAAACAGGTACTGCTCCGCTTCACTACTCCCGTACCCGCAGGAGATGATCTGCTGGTCAAGGCCCAGGCAGAGATGGATAAATTCAATGCCGAAACCAAAGGCGCCTATAAAATGCAGATGTTCCCCGGCGGACAACTGGACCAGTTCCCAGCCATGATGGGTGATATCCGTACCGGCGCTGTTGAAGGTGGGATTATCCCGCCGGCCGGTTACTCCGGTGATGTGCCTGAATTCGGTATCGCCGAGTTACCTTTCCTCTTTGAAAGCGGCGGCGCTAATGCTTATGCTGAAATCGGGTTACAGCCCATCTATGCCAAGATTTTAGAGTCGAGACAAAACCAGACGACGTTGGGTTGTATTTTCATCGGCGGTTTAGGTCTTATCTCCACCAAGCCGATCCATACTCTCGAGGACATGAAAGGCATGAATATCGGCTGCGACACTCCTCCCATGGCCGGATTGTTTAAGACTTTAGGGGCTAACGGGATCGTGGTGGACTTTACCGAGGACTACTCCAACCTTCAGAAAGGCATCATAAATGCGAAAACTGTAGCCCCCCAGTACGTTCGAATAGCTAAATTATATGAAATCGCCAAGAACATGACCACCTTTTTTGCTCTGGGAAGTGTCTATTCTATTAATATCAATCTGGATGCCTACAAAAAAATGCCGCCGGACATCCAAAATCTAGCGAAGACACACATGAGCCAGCTTGCATCTGACCTCAGTCAATATTTCCTGCATTTGCCCGAAACTGCGAACCCCGATCTGGCTCAAAAAGGAATGGTATTCTACGATCTGCCCAAGACTGAGTATGAGAGATGGAAAGCCCTGGCTTATCCCGGAACCCTGGCAGAAATCGCCAAGTTCGGGGACATTGGCGCTCAGATAAAGAAAGTAGCAGATGAGGCTAACGCCAAATATCCTTCGACTGCCAAATAACCTTCCGATCACCCGTCCTTCGGTTTAAATAAGTAATAGATCAAGGCAGGCTCAGAGTCTGAGCCTGCCTTGACTCGAAATTTAAGGAATTTTCGACTGAGCCCGGCCTGAAGGATACTAGAACATCCTATCTCTGGTTTTTCGGTTGAAGGAGATCGTAACGATGGATAAATTATTCAAGACAATTGACCAATGGATCGAACGTATCTGCCTGGGCTTCGCCGGCTTTTCCGGCATCATGATGCTCGTGATGGCTTTCCTTTCAACCTACGGCGCTACCCGACGCTATGCTTTCAGAAGCCCCGAACCTATCTCTTATGAACTCAGTAAAGCCTTCTTATTGCTCAGCTTTGTTTTAGCTCTGGCCCTGGTAGAAAGGCAGGACCGCCTTCTGCGCTGTGATTTACTGCTGGTTAACTTTCCCAAAACCCTTAAGCATATCGTCCTCAATATCGTTGGCCCAATCTTAGGCATCACTTTCTTCGGTATTCTCTCCTGGATCAGCTTTGGCGATGCCATGCGGTCTCTCCATTTCGGGGAGGTCAGCCTCTCAGCCTGGCCCATCCCTCTCTTCCCAGTTAAAATCTTTATCCCAATCGGCTATGGTTTCTTCTGTTTTATCCTCCTGATCCGTTTGATTCGAGCAGTCGTGCATATCAAATCACCTGCTCCCACCCCGGAAACTCAGAGGAGTACCGTTTGATGGCAATTTACAGGAGTGATGTTCAGGTATAAGGAGAATATCATGGATTACGGTCTTGCGGCAATACTATGTATAGTAGGTATGCTCTTCTTTCTTTTGCTGGGCGTGCCTGTCGCTTTCGCTGTTGGATTTAGCACCGTCATCTTTGGAACACTTGCTTTCGGACCCATGGCTCTCCAGAAAATGGGACTGATTACATTTTCGTATTTCTATAACTTCTCCTGGACCCCGTTGCCTCTTTTTGTGTTGATGGCCTGTATCATTACTGAAACCACCATGGGAGAAGACCTTTACCGGGTAGCCCGAAACTGGGTTGCCGGTATTCGTGGGTCCTTAATCAGCGCTACTATCTTAGGCGAAGCTTTAATTGCGGCTACGGTGGGAGTCAGCGGAGCAGCCATCGTAACCCTGGGTAAGGTAGCCGATCCTGAGTTTCAAAGGTACGGGTATGATCGTAATCTGGCTCTGGGAGGCCTGATGTGCGGGGGTGTTCTCGGCCCCCTGATCCCACCCAGCACTCCCTTTATTATCTTCGGGGTTATTGCTAATGTTTCGGTGGGCCATCTCTTAATCGCCGGTATTCTTCCCGGCATCGTCTTAGCCATTATGCTGGCAGCGGTCCCGATCATTGTCTGCTGGAGAAATCCTAAACTGGGCCCAGCCGCAGAACCTGCCTCCTGGAGCGTCCGCTTCAAGTCTTTGGGCAAGGTCTGGCCCGTAGTGATAGTGATGGTGGCTATCATTGGTTCGATCTTCTTTGGTATTGCTACCCCTACCGAAGCGGCAGGAGTAGGCTGTGTCGTCATCGTCCTCATCGCCGTCGCTGTCTTTCATCTGCGGATGAGAAGCCTGTTCCGGGCTATGATCGAAGCCGCTGTCATCAATTCCATGATGCTGGTCATTATCGTTTCGGCTTCTTTCTTTTCTTATATGCTGGCCAGTGCCGGGGTGAGCGATGCTCTGGGGGGGTTCATTAGCTCTTTGCATGTAGCTCCCATCATGGTGTTAGTAGCTATCATGATCCTTTATCTAATCCTGGGCTGCCTGTTCGATGCCATTACCATCACTATCCTGACCATCCCCATCTTTGCTCCGCTGTTAACCTCCCTTGGACTGGACCTGGTATGGTTCGGAGTACTTTACGTGGTTAACCTGGAAATAGGGCTGATAACCCCTCCCATGGGCATCAATCTGTTCTTTATGCGTAATGTCTTTAATATTAAAACCAATCAGCTTATTAAAGGGGCGGTCCCATTTTTGATTGCTCTGGGTATTTTCCTGGTTATCCTGGTAGCCTTCCCTCAGTTAAGCCTCTGGCTCCCTAATCTCATGACCAGTGGATAATATTGTAAATCGTGAAAACCGAATATAAAAAATAACACTAAAGGAGATCAACAAAAAATGGCAGGATCTAAATACGAGAAATTAGTAGTGAAAAATCCGTATCGAAAAGTATTCGATGCAGAATCCGTGTCGCTCCACGATAATGAATTAAATTGCGGTGTACTGGTAGCTTTTCAACCCGTTGTAAAACCGTTTCTCATGCCGCCGAAAAGTCATAATCATGAATATCCTCAAGTCCTCTTGTTTCTGGGAACTAACCCGTACAACGTACGCGAATTCGATGCAGAGATAGAACTAACAGTAGGCAAAGATGAGGAAGCTGAAGTTATTACCTTCAATTGTCCTTCAGCTATAACTATCCCCGCAGGCGTTTACCATTGTCCGCTTAATTTTAAAAGGGTGGGCAAACCCTTTATTTTTATGGAAATTGACGTGACCGGCGAGTATTCCAGAACGTATGTCGATGGCACACCCGGCGTGGCTTATGATCAAGAACTCAGAGGGATAAAGCCGAAGCCAAGAAGTAACACTGATAAAAAGTAGACTACGGACTTAGTCCATAGCGGTCCATTTATCGAGCCTGGTTCATATATAATCCCTTCTAATTATTCCGGGAACACCCTGGAAAGTGGATTATTTTTGACAAATTGCCAATCCGATATTGCGGACAAAATGTGATGCAGATCGAGGTGGTTGATCTGAAAAATAGGGTAGTGATGAAACATGCTCTGAAGCTGATTGATTCCATCTTCCAATGCACAAAATGAATAAATTACAAATGGCCATTAGAGGAGGCACCAGTGAGCACTAATATAAAAAGGTCTCCTGTTCAAGAACTATCAACTAACGTATTAGAAACACGCTTTGAAAACTTCGATAAAGTGACATTAGAAAATGCCAGGAGATTGGTTATTGATGTTCTTGGTTGTGCAATTGGTGGTGCCAGGGCGGTTGGAAATTCAGCTTTAGTAGAGTTAGTCAAAGAGTGGGGGGGCAAAGAGGAAGCCTCGATTTTGGCCTGGGGAGGGAAAGTCCCGGCTCATAATGCAGCGATGGTAAATAGCATCCTGGCACGGTCTTTCGATTTTGAGCCAGTGAATACTCTGGTAGAAGATAAAGATCTACCAAATCATATCAGCGGGACAACCGTAATGACCGCCCTTACCTTAGGTGAAATGAAAGGAATAAACGGCAAAGAGTTGATTACGGCCTTAATAGTTGGTGATGATATCGCATCACGAATACTGGCTGCCTCGGGTTTTGATTTCAGCCGCGGCTGGGACAATACCGGTACTATAAATATGTTTGGAGCTACCGCGATTGCCGGGCGTCTATTGGGCTTGACCGAGCTTCAGATGAGAAATGCATTCAGCCTGGTTTTGAATCAATTAGCCGGGAGCTTTCAAAGCATATGGGATGCCACCACCGCTTTTAAATTACCTCAGGGACTGGCAGCCCGAAACGGGATTATTTCAGCCCAACTGGCTAAAGCCGGATGGACTGGCCCTGAAGATGCTTTGCTCGGCAAGTTCGGCTATTTTCGCCTTTATACCGGAGGCTGTGTAAATCCGGAAATTCTAACCAAGGATCTGGGCAAGAAATATTACACTCACGCAACCTTTAAACCCTATCCCAGCTGCCGAGGGTCACACTCGACCATTGACTGTACCCTTGATGTCGTCCGCAAACACGACCTAAAATTAAAGGATATAGATGAAATAATACTTTTTGTACCCCAGAGGGATATAGATAATTTTCTGGGACAGTCTTTCCGCATCGGAGACTTCCCTCAGGCCAGTGCAGCCTTTAACTTCCAGTATATTGCAGCGAATGCTTTGCTAAGGCAAAGTTGTAAACCCGAACACTTTTCGGATGAAGCTGTACGCGATCTTGAAATAAATGGACTCATCAGCAAAATACGATTATCTGCGTTAAATGAACCAGGCCTTAACGCTAAAATCTGGATTAAATTGAGTAATGGACAAGAATTCTGCGAAAGCAATGATACGCCCAAAGGCGATCCCTTAAAAAAACCGCTATCAATGGACGAACTCAAAACAAAATTCTTGAATAATGCCGTCTTTTCTCAGGCAGTACCCAAAGCTAAGATCCAGAAAGCTTTGAAATTATTGGAAAATTTAGAGGAAATCGATAAAGTGAGCAGAATTGTGGAGCTATTGGTGGCGTAGCAGCGCCTGTAGCTGAAGTCAAAAATCATTGAGAAACTTGTCTTGTAATATCGAGAGGAATTAATTTCAATATGAAAAGAGAAAATCTCGTCGGAAAAGTACAAACCGTCCTGGGAATTGTGGATGGTAATTCTTTAGGAACGACTATGGTTCATGAGCACCTGCTTCATGATATGGAAATTCATTTTATGGAGCCTGATGCGGCGAGTGAAAGGAATCTAGCTCATCAGCCCGTTGGAATTGATAATCTCTGGTGGGTCAGGCTCAATGAGAGCAAAAATCTTGACAATCTGAAATTAACTGATGAAAAAATGGCTATAAAAGAAGCTTTGC
>DEUU01000198.1:11714-11948 GCA_002362735.1 Dehalococcoidia bacterium UBA3254 | reverse complement strand
CTGCATAAGCCGATTTATCCCAGGCTTGAGGTGTAATCCCAATGATTTCCCATTCACGGTTTTGGCCATTGGTCCTCAACAATACTTTATCGCCAACTTTTAAGTCCGGATTATCTTCCACGAGAGAGCTTGTCATTACCAGAACGTTGCGGTCACCTTCTTGTAGCCAGCGGCCTCTCTTAACTTCAGGTTTAACAAAATCCGAGTCCGGGCTGACTCCCACCATGTTAAATC
>DEUU01000198.1:11237-11481 GCA_002362735.1 Dehalococcoidia bacterium UBA3254 | reverse complement strand
CTCCCACCATGTTAAATCCATAGCCTGTCGTGCCATCGGACTTAACTCGCAGGGCTCTTGTCCCGGTCTGGCTTTCAACACCGGTCACACCGGGGATTTCCAGAACTCTGGCTTCGGTGCCGCGGACAGGATAGTTGCCGTCCAGACCCAGAGCTATTTCCCAGTCATAGTACTTCTTGAACATACTGTTGAATTCGGTATCCAGAGAAGCCCGGATATTCATGACCCCGATAAAAATCGTCCC
>DEUU01000198.1:6381-10994 GCA_002362735.1 Dehalococcoidia bacterium UBA3254 | reverse complement strand
ACTCCGATGAAGATCGTTCCCGCCAGCGTTAAAGTTCCTAATGTCAATGCCAGTCTGGCCTTACGACGGAAAGTATTGCGAAGCGAGAGCAGCAGTGGGCGGGAAAGAAAGCTGACTTTTAAAAGCATTCGGTCCCAAAAATTTGAACGATTTTTACCTGCAATTCCATAGTCGCTCAGAGCTTCACGCACAGGAATTTTAACTCCCCCGATTATGGGTATAGCCGCAGCGATAGCCGGCACCAGAATAGCGGCGCCGAACTCCAGGAAAAATACATTTAAGGGTAGATGGAAATTAGTGATGTCCAGGTTAAGCAGGTTAGCTACCATATTCATGAAGACATAACCCAAACCCATGCTGATCGGCAGCGCCAACACCAGAGCCAGAGCACCGTAAAATCCCACCAGCACCAGATACAGACTGAAGATCTGTCTTCCGGAACCGCCGATGGCCTTCATCATTCCGATCTGACGTCTCTGCTGGGCGATCAACGCTGTAATGGTATTTACTACCAGAAAACCGCTCAGGATAAGTGAAAAAATTCCCAGGCCGCTTAATATCAGGGTGAAACTCTGGGTAGTTGGTTTAGCCCAGTGTTCATCCGGATTTTTGAGTTGCGTAGAGTAAACGTCAAACCCGCGGTCCTGAAGCCTCTGCCTTATTATGGAGGCAACTTCTCCTATCTCCGGTATACTGGTGATTCTTTCTTTAGTGATGATGTTGATCTGGTTGTAATCTCCCGGAAATCCCATCCATTCCAGAGTCTGCATCGAGACGTAAGCCGTGGGTAGCGGCACCATCGTTCCGGGAAAAGCGTTCAGATCATGGACCGTGCCGGTGATCGTTGGGGTAAATTGCTTGCCGTTTGAGAGCTCAAGTGTCACTTTATCTCCGATTTGAGCTTTAGCGAGAGGTAAAGAAGCTCGCTCGAAAACTATTTCTTTTCTGGCCGGCGGCCAGGTCCCTTTTTCCGGCGTAATCCGGTTCATTGAAATTTCGCTATCGCCATAAGCGATGAGAGTCAGATTATAGGTCTTGTCTGCTCCGAACATTTTGACGGTATAGCTGGCTCTACCCTGCGCTTGTCCTACTTCCGGTTGCTCGTTTATCCAGCGCAGCAGGTTGTTATCAAAGTAGCCGGTGTAAAAAATGATGTTAGGCGAATTGGTAGCGCGGTACTGACTGTCCATCCCCGCCACCAGAATATCCCGGGTAATAAATACGCTGCCGAAAGCGAACAGACCAACGGCAATAGCAAGAACGACCAGTATAGTCTTGGTCTTATTGCTCCATAAGTCCCGGATGACCTTGCGCCAGCGCGGCGTCAGCATATTTTGTCTCCTCGTTCTGCAACTGTCCTCTCTATTGCTTCGCGTGTGGCGGCAGATTGATTTACCAATTCCTGGAAGCTCTCTGGATCCAGCGTAGCTACCTCAACATCCGACCCCCTTTTAGCCCGAATAGTACCGGGGTTGGTATTCCCGAAAACTAGATCCCTGGGGCCGAAATACTCGCCTCTTTTCAGATAACCTGTGAGTCGTGCCGGTCCGTTATGTCCGTTGACCGATATTTCGGCTTCTCCCCGGGTGAGGATATAAAACTTGTTAACAGGTTCGCCCTCACGGATAATGACTGAACCAGCGGGGTATCTTTGTGATTTGAGTTTGGCGGTAGTCCAGATTAACTGTGATTGGCTCAAAGACGGGAAGGTTCTGGTCAGATACTCTTCAATGATTTCCCCATCAGCAATTATGACAGTCCTTTTTACTTTTTTTGCCAGGTCGCCGTCATGAGTTACCATAACGATAGTCTTGCCGCTGGCGACCAGTTTCTCAAAAACCCCGAATACTATAGAGGAGGTCCTGGAGTCCAGGTTTCCTGTCGGTTCATCGGCCATAATAATGGGAGGGTCGTTAGCCAGGGCCCGGGCAATAGCAACCCGCTGCTGTTCGCCTCCCGATAATTGTGACGGGAGTTTATGGGCTTGTTCGGCAACACCTACCATCTCAAGTACCTCAAGCGCTCGTTCTTTCCGCTGGCGCTTGTTATAGAGATTACAGAAGTCCATCGGCAGCATAACATTTTCCAATACTGTTAATATTGGAAGTAATTGGAAAAATTGAAAGACGATACCCAGATTATGTCCGCGCCATTGGGCCATGCGGCCTTCGTTTAGAGTATGAATCGGAGTGTTCGCTACGTAGACCTCACCCCTCGTCGGCCGGTCAATTCCGGTGATCATATTAATGAGAGTAGATTTGCCGCTTCCAGACTTACCGATTACCCCCACGAATTCTCCGGCGCTAATATTCAGGTTGATATTCTTCAGGGCGATGAAATCGCCTGCCTCGGTTTTATAAGCTTTTATGACGTTGTTTAAAGTAATCAGATATTTTTCCGATTCGTTTAAACCTTTATCCTGGATTCCTATTTTTTTAGGTAAGATTCTCATCATTACCGTCCTGCCTTGAATGAATTTTTAATTTCTTATTTCTTTAACCCAATTTGGAGTTGGTTTCTTTGGCATATTTAATGACGGTGTCCCCCGCGTCAAGACCGGAAACAACTTCTGTCTGCGCGCCGTCTGTCAGCCCCAGGACAACTGATCGAGCTTCAATTTTATTGTTGATGACGACGCTCACCACTACTTGTCCCTGGTCATTCTTTTTAAGGGACTTGTTTGGGACCAGCAGTACTCCTTTTTTCTCATGCGTGATAATATCAACCGTAGTGCTCATGCCTGATTTAGCAGCAGTCGGTGGAGTGCCTGTGAAACCGACTTTAACTTCATAAACTACGATTCCCGAGTTTTGGGACTTTACCACGGGTAAAACCGAGATAGATTTGACGTTCCCTTCAAATTGAGTGCTGGGAAGCGCATCCAGGCTGATAGATGCTTTTTGATTTACTTCGATGCCAGCCACATCTATCTCATCAATTTCAGTGTTGATCTCCAGACTTCCGGGGTCCACCATATAGATTAAAGGCCCGGCACCGGTACCCGGAGCTCCCACAAAATCACCCTCTTTGGCGTCCAGAGTAGCAATGATCCCATCGAAAGGAGCGGTAATTGTGGTTTCATTAATTTGCTTCCGGGTAAACGCAATATTTTTTTGAACCTGAACCAGAGCCTTCTCAGCCTGTTCAATGCTTTGTTTCGTCAGTTCGACGTTTTGTCTGTTCAACTCGACATTTTGTTTAGCCTGCTCGACAGATTGTTGCGCAGAGATAAGAGTGAGCTGTTTCATCCTCACATCTTCCACTACCAGACGGTCGTATGTTTGACCCTCGATTTCATAAGTGGCAACTCCCGTAAACTCATCTCCCGATAGTAATTTCATCAGCTTTGTCTGATTTCGTGCCAGTTCTATCTGGGCGTTGGATTTTTCTTGCTTCCAGTAATTGGCGGCATCCGGATCGTTGCGGACCTGGGCATCCCGAGCAAGCATTTCCGCATATTGGATTTCTCCCTGTTGCTTCAAAATATCGTCCTTTATATCTTTTACAGCCTGTACCTTATCCAGACTGAATTGAGCTACGGACACCGCAGATTCAGCTTGAGTCTGGGCGATTTGAGCTTGAGTTAAGGCTATTTGGGCTTGAGTGAGATCTGTTTGAGTTTTAATTAAAGCGGCCTGCGCCTGAGCTTCAGCAGTCTGGAATTGGGATAGAGATAATTCCAGGCTATCTGTATTCATTACTGCCAATATGCTTCCCTTCGAGACCTTATCTCCCTTTTTTACATTTAATTTTTCGATTTTTCCGGCTGAGCTGAAAGAAAGTTTTGAGTCATTGGCATAGCTGATTTTTCCAGTCCCATTTACTTTTATAGAGATATCCCCTTTAGCTATAGACACGTGCTGGCCAGTTTGGTCCTGACCGTTTCCCAAATTGCAACCGGCAGAGATGATTACAATTAAAATAAAGAATGAAATCGCGAAGATCTTCCATATTTTCATTCCCTTTTCCTCCTGTTCGTTGTATCAAGATATGGCGGTTAATTTTTCTATATCGATATTAAAATTTAATCCCTCCCGATACGCCCTGCATCGGGAGGGATTATTAGTTATACACTAGAGGGGTTTTAACCTGTTCCTTTGACCAGGTTCACAACTTAACATTAAAGTATACTGGTGATGTGTTTTTTAATACTTGCCTTCGGCTATATTTACAATTAATTTAATAAATCTGACGAGTGCGCCGATCCCGAATCCGACCGCTAAGACAATCAGACCAGCGGTGACGCCGAATGTCACCCAGTAAGCCACATCAGGATTTGGAATGATGTTAAAGTTGAAGGGGAACAGAGATAACAGCGTAATTACTGTAGCCAAACTAAACACATTCAGAATTATCTCGACTATCTGGCGCAAAGCATATTTATCGAAGACAATCAAGATGGTATGGCCAATAATGCTGAGTACCAGTGTAGCTGTCAGGATAGGTAACCAGGCAGAAAAACCGGGAGTAATCAGGGTATGCATCTGCCACTGCGTTATGTTTCCCGACTGGAAGGGATCATAATAGGCGATATACTGGTTATAAAAATTGAAAAAGACCAACAAGATCACGCTCCAGGCAATGGCAAAAGCCGAACCAACGGCTCTACCGGA
>DEUU01000198.1:2089-6071 GCA_002362735.1 Dehalococcoidia bacterium UBA3254 | reverse complement strand
CTTGCCTGCGGAGGTGCCGGGCTTATTGGAGCCAGGGGTTCCGCGATATGTTCTGTTTTAACCGTATCTTCCGGTCTAACAGGCTGTTGGGTATACGGTCTCATGGAATCGCTGGTTATGCGTTCTGCTAGATCTCCAGCCCAGGGCATCTTGAGTACCTCTCCGCCGACAGCTTTTACCATGAGAATTATCCAGAGAACAAATCCGAGTACCCAGATCATCCATCTGAAGCCAATCCCAATAACCGGAATTGATCCCAGAATTGCTCCAGCCAGAGTCAGGCTGCCAAAAACGATGATGGACTGCAAAGCATGGAAGCGGATAAAGCGATTTTTCTGTTCCAGTACCAGGAAAATAATTCCACTAATCCATCCAGCAACATAACAGAGCAGTGCCGCTACATTGGGGGTCAGGTCCTTTAGAGTGCGATCTTCAGCCGATCGGGTCCTTTCGTCATATCTCATTTCCATCGTTATCTCTCCTTCCTGGATTTAAGTTATTTGCTATTTAAATGGGACGCTCCGGTAATATTAACCCTGCCCATGACTGGCTTGCCCCAGTAATCAAGATCCGAAGCGCCGCTCGCATTTACGTTTAAAGTGCCGCTGATATTAATCGCTGCCCCGCTGGCGCCGCTCACATCGATACTTGCATTTTGTAAGTACATGTTCGGCGAATTGAAATGGGAGGCTCCGGAAATTTCGATGTTAGCCTGACCGGTTGAACCGTTTAGCTCAGCTCGGCTTGCACCCGAAATAACCACACGGGTATCCAGAGCTTTGAGATTACCTGTTACTCTGCTGGCTCCCGAGACATCCAAACTGGTAATACCGGTTTCCATGTCTATATTGAGCTGGCTGGCTCCTGATGCTGTCAGATCGAAGTTATTGGTGGATTTGAAACCCGTAGCCGTGCCACGGCTGGCTCCGGATACGTCCAGTTTTGCCAGAACAGGCATCATAATCGTTGCTTTGCCGTCAGCGCTGGTATAGTTACCCGGCTTAAGACGAATATACAGTGTTTTGCCTGATTGGGAAATGTTCAGATGTTCCAATATATTTTCGTGAGTTGAAACTGTGACGCTGAAAGATTCAGCCTGGCTGATTTCGAATTGGAAGGCGTTTCCTATTTCAACGTTAGTGAAATCTTTGTAATCATATTGTTTACTGATAATATTACCGACTCCTATGATATAGTGCGGGAAATTTGTGCAGGCAACTAAAGGAAGGGCTATGATGGCCATGCTTAACAATGCTATTACGAGTACCAAAACTTTCTTCATTTCATTTCTCCTTATTGTTCGTTCCCAGTTGTTTGCGGACAGGGAATATTATTGAAAAGATGATTTTCCCCAGGGGTGTGTCTCTTAAGAATTGCTACTGGTTCTTTCATCTTTCCGCAGTGAAGGCAGTATTGATAAGGTCGGTCAGATGAAGGAATATCCACGAACGCGTGTCCCTGTATTAAGCAATAGGTAAATCTGAAAATCCACATTTTGTTCCTCCATCGTTTCTTTTATATTTTGAGTATAGAAAGAAAACTTATCGAGTGCGCCCTGCATGTGGGGGGATAATGGGTTATACGGTAGATTGGTCTTTAACCTGGTCAAAAGGTCAGGTAATCGGGAGTTGACTATCTATCTCGATATCGATATGCTTATTTCGTGGAAGCATTCACGTATCCATAAGACCCGGGGTTGGCCCCCCGGTTACCAGAATCGAAGTGAGTTTACATTGTCTTTCGGATAAGATAGATTTAATAGATGGCGGTAATAGAGTGAGTTTTTAATTTGGGGCCGCCCTGACAGTTTGGGTTGGGGATAATACGGGAACGTGCCAGAAGCATTGGATTCACGAAAAAGATCTGAAACCAGCCCGGTAAAGGAGCCATTGTTACCGTTGTCTGGAGGAAAGATTCAAGGAGGAGTCTAGATGTCAGAGTCAGTATCGATTAAAGTCTTGCTCGTCGATGATCACGCTGTAGTTCGCAGCGGACTGGGCGCTGTTCTCTTATCTTACGACGATATGACGCTGGTAGGGGAGGCGGGAAACGGGGAGGAGGCTGTCCGTCTTTGTGAAAAACTCCAACCCGATGTAGTTTTGATGGACCTGTTAATGCCCGTTATGGATGGAGTGGCCGCAACGAATGCCATCCGGAAACAGTGGCCTAAAATTAATGTAATTGCTTTGACCAGTTTTAAAGAGAAAGAAATGGTGGAAGGGGCTTTAAAAGCGGGAGCGATGAGTTATTTGTTAAAAAATGTGTCCGCCAGCGAACTGGTTACCGCTATACGCGGTGCCGTGGCCGGCCAGCCCAGGCTGTCTCCTGAAGCAGCTCAGGTGCTTATTCAGGATATTAAAGAGCCATCTGCTCCGGCCTATGACTTAACCGACCGTGAAAAAGAGATTTTGGCGTTAATGGTGGAGGGTCTACCGAACTCGGCGATCGCTGATAAGCTTATCGTAAGTCAATCAACGGTTAAATTTCACGTTAGCAATGTTCTCTCCAAGTTAGGTGTTACCAGCCGCACAGAGGCGGTAGCTCTGGCTTTAAAACATCACCTGATCAAATGACCAGGTAGAAACTAGTATATTGTCCAATCCTTAATCCCTCCGGATGCAGGGCGTATCCGGGGGGATTTCTTTTTATAATGAGATCAAAGATTGAAAGGAAGTAACAAGATGGCTGTACAAACTATACTCGAGAATCGCAGGACTGTCAGGCCTTTGGTCGCCGGTATTTTCAATATATTTATTGGATCTTGCTGTTTATTATGTGTTCTTGGTATCTGCATTGCGGCTACGGTAGTATCAACATTTAGCGCGGAATTCCCATTTAGCCTTCCAGTATTATTTGCCTTGATAGCGCTTCCAGCGGCTGCCATAGGCATTATCTCGATAATTAGGGGAGTTTTTGAGATGCAGAGGAGATCATGGGGATGGGCTCTGGCTGGGTCGATCACCACTACTTTGGTATCTAACCCATTGGGCATTGCTTCCATTGTCCTCACGGCCGTATCTAAGAACGAATTCGCTCGATAGTAGCAGAGTCCTGGCCCTCTCAAATTTGTCATGGGCCAGGCTTTCTTGTTTATTATTAATTTGTTATTTTCTTGGAGGGGGGATGAGGAGAATGCGTGTGATAATTGCAGATGATCAACCAGAGGTGCGCTCAGCATTAAAGCTTCTTCTGGAAGAAAAACCGGGAGTAAGCGTCATTGGTGAAGCCAGTAGTTCGTCTGAGCTCCTCAGGAAAGTGGGAGAGTGCAGTCCGGAAATGATACTGCTGGATTGGGAACTCCCTGGTAATACGCCAGCAGATTTGATTTCAATTTTACATACTCGATATCCCGGGCTGTCCATCATTGCTCTGAGTAGCCGTCCTCAAATGCGAAAAGCCGCTCTGGAGGCTGGAGCCCAGGACTTTGTTTGTAAATCGGATCCCCCGGAACATCTTCTTACCGCTCTGGACTATGGCCCGGAAGTTTGACCGATTTTATTTTACCCCAGGAACTGGTACGGGTAGTTTTTGAGGAACATATCTGCGATACCCGGGACACCACTCTCCTGGAATGATCTGCTTTTAATTTTGCGAAAACCGTTGCAACCAGGATACTTTGATAGTAAAGTAAGAGTGTGGAAAAAGTACTTGCTATTATTATGGCGGGAGGCGCCGGAGAAAGGTTGCAGCCCTTAACCCGAGAGCGTTCTAAAGCCTCGGTTCCGTTTGCCGGGAAGTATCGATTGATCGATCTCACTTTGAGTAACTGCGTTAACTCGGGGATACGTCATGTTTTCGTGCTAACCCAGTATCTGTCAGAGTCTTTAAATCGACATATCCAGGATGGATGGTCGATTTCCAGTTCCGGTTTGGGAGATTTCATTTATAGCGTGCCGGCTCAGCAAAAGATGGGGGCAATCTGGTACCGCGGTACTGCTGATGCGGTAAGGCAAAATCTCAACTTGATTAACCGGAAAGAGAC
>DEUU01000198.1:0-1828 GCA_002362735.1 Dehalococcoidia bacterium UBA3254 | reverse complement strand
GATAATGTTATTATCCTCTCCGGAGACCACGTCTATAAGATGGACTATTTAAAATATCTGCAATATCACCGGGATAGGAATGCCAGTCTCACGATATCAGCTGTCCGGGCACACAAAGAACAAGCTTCTGGAAGATTGGGTGTCCTTGAAGTAAATTTAGAACGAAAATTGGTCGGGTTTGAAGAAAAGCCGGTGCGACCGAAAACATTACCGGATGATCCGGATTATACCCTGGCTTCGATGGGTGTTTATATCTTCAAAGTGGATACTTTGCTGGAAGTCTTAAAAGGCGGAGGTCAGGATTTTGGCAAACACATCATTCCAGAGATGATTATCCATCCCAAAGATATTTTTGTTTATGATTATGAAAAAGAAAACCACATCACGGATTATGAAGTCAGGGTTAACAACGGAATTAGGGAGAAGGTCCTGATTAATCCAACCCGAGATTCTTCTTACTGGCGGGACGTTGGAACGATAGACTCATTTTTTGAAGCTTCCATGGACCTGGTAAGGATTGACCCTCTCTTTAATCTTTATGGGGAACGTTGGCCCTTAAGGACATATCAGCGGCAGCTTCCGCCGAGTAAGTGTATTCTAGGAGGAAGAATCGCTGATTCGATTGTCTCAGATGGATGTATCATCAGCGGCGGTTTCGTAGAGCAGACCATACTTTCGCCTAATGTAGTCGTAGAAAGAGACGCCTCAGTCGTACAATCAGTCATTTTCGATGACGTTTTTGTTGAACCGGGTGCCAGGATAAAGCGAGCTATTATTGATAAAGAATGTCGAATTCGAGCTGGGGCTTCAATTGGGTATAACCATGACATAGATAAAGCCAGGGGATGTACGGTTACTGAGAGCGGTATCGTAGTGGTATCCAAGGGTATGGAAATCAACCGCAATGAACCGATTTTATTTTAAGGGGCAATCCTTGGATTACGTGAAAATACTAAAAGATCTGATCTCGATAGATACCTCTGTGCCGCCGGGGAATAATTACAGGGAAGCCGTACTTTATCTTGAGCCTTTATTCGGCGAATTAGGTTTTCAGACAGCCAGAATCGAAGTCCCACCGAATGAAGCCGAGGGACGGGAGAATCGAGTCCATCTGGTGTGTCACCGTCAAATTGCAGGTAAACCCCGCCTGATATTTTATGCTCATATCGACGTAGTACCGGCTCAAGGATGGGATGCGTTTAAACCCAGAGTGGAAAACGGGAAGATTTATGGGAGGGGAGCGGCTGATATGAAAGGAGCGATTCCTGCTCTCCTGATTGCTTTAGAAAGATGCAAAGGTCGGTCCCTGAAATATAATACCTCCGTGGTAATTACCACGGATGAGGAGCTCAGTCAGGCCAGTCAACTCCGTTATATTAGTCGTTTCTTGCAGCCGGTCCAGGGAGCATACGTCTTCGATCTGGATTCAAATTTCGGCTATGTGAGTATTGCCGGTCTGGGTGCTTTGCAGATGGATATCCGGGTCCGGGGCAAGTCCGTTCACTCTGGGCTTTCTCATCTGGGGGAAAATGCAGTTGAAAAAGCAATTTTGCTAATGGATGCTTTATTGGGATTAAAACAGAAGGTTACCAGAAGAGAATCCCGTGTGTCTGCACATCCGGATACCGGGTTAGATAAAATGGTAGCCCGGTTAAATATTAATATGGTACAGGGAGGGCTTAAAGTTAACATAATACCGGATGAATGTATTATATCCATAGACCGAAGACTGATTCCGGAGGAGAACATCGTTGAAGCCAGAAGGGAGATTCTGGAAACCCTCTCGGCAGTTAAAGGAGTAAGCTGGGAGATTGCCAGCGACTTTTTT
>DEUU01000184.1 GCA_002362735.1 Dehalococcoidia bacterium UBA3254 | reverse complement strand
CTAGGCGGGGTGGTTATGGCGATACCCGTCAGCTCCTTGGCTGAGACGCTGATGGTCTGGTCGGCGGTCTTTCCTTCATAGCTGACAGTGATCTTCGTATCCGTCGTGGCTAAGGCTCCAGTGGGAGCGTAGGTATAGGCGGTGACCGCTGCAGAGGAGCCATCGTTGTAGGAGGCGGTGACCACCATACCGGCGGGGTCAAAGACCTGGCCAGCAATATAAGCGGTCTTGCTAGGCGGGGTGGTTATGGCGATACTGGTGATGTTATCTACCGGCCTAACCGCCAAAGTATAAGCAGCCCAGTTATGAGCAGGAGCGCCGGTGGAAAATGTTCCCGGGTCCTGTGTAGGGCCAGAATATGGCCTGCTCGCTGATAATAGCTTACAATTACCCAAACTAGCTGACGCATATACTGAAGTGTACGTTTGGTTATCTGTATAGTTAGTCGGATAACTTGGATAACCTGACGTTGCATCTTCACCATAGCTAGATGCAACTGCTATCCATAGAGTGTCTGCCGATCCCCACGTTGGAGTTAAGGAAGGAGGATCGGGAGTATTGCTAGCAGTAGCGGGGGAATTTGTGGCATAGGAAAATTCCGGAATGCTTGTGCCGTGCCAATTGGTAATCCTGTAAACCTGTGATACAGCTGCTCTGCTGCCCGATGTTGCAAAATCTACAGGCGTAGCACCGGCATTTTCAGTCACTATCTTATAAAAGACAGATAATCTCACATAATTTGAGTTTGCAGCAGTTCCTGTGCTGAGTAATTGCCAGTTTGCAGGTGGTGTAACACTTTCATAATTAAAGGCATCATTGGCAAATAAAACAATCAGCAAATCTCCTGCATTCACCGCCGGAATATCCACATTATGGCTGGTAGAGGCACCAAAGGTTTTTACCATCACGGGGGATGCAACCGCAGGGCCAGGGAATGGAGTGTAGGTTATGCTGAATTGAGGAGCGGCGGTGTTGCCATTGCCAGCGTCATCCTGGGCAGCTCCGGCATTAATATCCGCAGTAACTGCACCTCCGGCTGTGGGAGTGATTTGGAAAGTATAGGTATCCCCATCTACTGCAGCAAAGCTACCTTTGGTTCCGTTGCTCACAATGATATCACTGGCATCGAACCCCGTGACTGCCTCGCTGAATTGAACTGTCATATGGATTTTTGTTGCCATGGTGGGACTGCTTTCGATGGATGACAGGCTTACTGTAGGTGCAATATTATCCACCGTGGCATTGGTAGTGTCTGCCGTGTTTTTGGTATTCCCCGCATTGTCGGTGGCGGTGACACTGACATTCCTGGTTGTAGCGTCTATAGATCCCGCGGTAATGATGTAACTGGCAGTCCAGATTCCAGCTGAGTTGGATGCTGTTACCGCACTACCTCCACCAAACTGGCTGAAGTCTACTGTTACTGAGGAAATGGTATCGGTGTTACTATCACCGGCAGCAGTATTGTTCCAGGTGGCGGTGACGGTATCACCTATCTTGAAAGCCCCGCCGGTACCGCTTCCCGCACTGATAGAAATCTTGGCATCGGTTACTACCGGAGCGATGTTATCCACCGTGGCATTGGTAGTGTCTGCCGTGGTAGTGGTGTTTCCTGCAGTATCGGTGGCGGTAACGCTCACGTTCTTATTGATACCATCAATGGACCCGGCTACTATAGCAAAGGTAGCCCTCCAGGTGTTCGATGAATTAGTGGCAGAGACTGCCGCTCCACCGCCAAAGGCGGTAAAATTAACCTTTACTGAAGAGATATCGGTGTTATTATCACCACCGGCGGTATTGTTCCAGGTGGCGGTGACGGTATCACCTATCTTGAAGGCTCCACCGGTACCAGAATTCCCGCTAAGAGAGATATTGGCATCAGTTACCGTTGGGGGAATCGTGTGAATGGTCCAGGTCCAGGATGCTGGAGTAGCATCCTCATTGCCGGCTAAATCTTTAGCTTTTACATAGAAGGTATGAGAACCAGGCGACAGGCCACCGTAATTCACGCCGGTAGAAGCTGTCCAGGCACTCCAGGCTGCGCTATCCAAATGATATGAATAGACCAGATCAGCCTTAGCAGTAATACTGTCGCTGCCGGTGTAGCCAAAGCTGGCCGAGGTGCTGTTGGTCAGGATAGATGGGAGGTTGAAGATATTAGTTTCCGGCGCGGTGGTGTCAGTCACCGGATATTCATAAGCCCCCATATCCACAATAGCTGTAGTATCGACATCCGGACCATCTACAATACGTGGATTTCCAGCCAGATCAATGGTTACTCCTGCTGGAACAGCCTCATTGTAACCGGCATCAATGCAAGGAGAACCCGTACTTAGGTTATAATCCCAACCAACATCACCCGTACTAACGAAACCAGGTATGCTGTTGATGCAGTCGGTAATAGTTGGTGTAGTGTTCGACTTGGCCGGGTCATAATCACAATGGTCAACACTAAAAGTACCGATTCCATATAGCTGAACGTCAGGGTAAAATTCAGGATCGGCAACATTGTAATATAATATGGAATTTTTTAGATCAACGTGTGCATCGGAGGAATATATTGCCCCCCCTCTGTCGCTTTGGTTCTTCACAAACGTTGTATTAATGAACTCAGCGGGACCTGACATGAAAATGGCACCACCCAGTGTATTTACAAGCGGGTCATCATTAGTACTCTGATTAGCCAGAAAGAGGGCATTTACTATTATAAGATCATTCATATATTCTTCGTAAATAGCCCCACCGCCAAACAATGCATTATTATTCCTGAACTCAGCGTTAGTTATGTACAGGTGGCCATCGTGTAATGCACTATAGTCTATATAGATTGCTCCCCCACAATCGGCTGAATTAGTATAAAACTCAGCGCGATTTATACTAAGGGTGTCTACGTAGCCATCGCGTATGAATATAGCGCCTCCATAGGCCTCACCGCCTTCTTCTGTCCTCTGGGTCTGGTTATTCCCAAAGGAGACATTATTTAGAACCGGCGAACCTCCAAAGAGGTATATCGCTCCTCCATATGCCATGATACCTGAAGCGGTATTAGTTTCAAAGGTAACATCATTGAGAACAGGGCTGCCGTTAATATACATAGCCCCACCAGTACTGTTATACATAATTTCACTGGTATAATTATAAAAACCCACTGTCTCGTTAGATCTAAATAAGATATTATTGATTGCCATGCTGTTACCGCTGCCATCATGCGTTAAATACATACCGGCACCGGAACAAATGCTTCCCGCGGTATCATTGGCATAGCCACCCTCGATGATGAATCCATCAAGGACTGTGCCACGTGACAGGATATTACTGGCGGTGGAATTGGCCGTCACCACGCGATAGGAATTATCGGTTTTATCACCTGTAATTCCAATATCTCCGCTCAGGATAGTTTGATTAGTTTGCCAGTCACGCGCGCTCAAAGTATCTTCGCTGCCTGCAAAACCGCCATAAATAGGTACGCCGCTTTTCATGGAGAATGTAGCATTGCGGTCGCCCACGGAGGTGGGCTTATAAGTACCAGCGGCCACCCATATCTGTTTACCGGATGTTGCTGCACTCAAAGCGAACTGGAGATCAGTATAGGCATTTGCCCAACTGCTGCCGTTGTTTGATCCTGTTGTTGCATCTGCATCCACATAGATGACAGGGCTATCCGTATAATAAACCTTTATGGATACCCCGTTCAGTTCGGCGGATCCCTGACCTGACGATCCCTGTATTAGAATTTGAAAAGTTGCACTGTCAAAATCGGCACTTGCCCATGTTTTACCCCATTTATCGGTAGGTCCACCTTTTGTTACTGCTGTTTGGTTACTATAAAGATCTGGCATTATCGCAGTCTGGATTGAAGAATAGGCATCGGGGTTTCCACTGGTGTTCCAGAGAGAAACGTCAAAATTTCTGGTGCTGTTAGGGTCTCTAAATCCTGTAATTATTACCTCGATACCCTCAATGGTCTGCCCGGGCGGGATACCTAAATCTGGGAATCCGTAGACCACATAAGCTCCGCCATTACCGAACCAGGTAAAATTGCCATCCACAATCCGACCAGCGTCTGGAAGGGATATCGCTGTACCACCACCATAACCGATAGTTCGGTTTGGAGCATAGTTAGCTATACCAGGATTAGGAGCAAAGTTAGCCGTCACAGTCACCGCCTGAGCAGGCATGGTAAAGGTAGTGGAGGCGGAAGTATTACTGGTAAATGAACCTGCCGGGGCTGTCCAATTAACGAAATGATAGCCGCTTTCAGGAGTGGCGCTGATGATGACTGATGCCCCCTCGGCATAAGGAGATGTATTGGTATTATCGGTCGCCGTACCGCCGCTATCTGGCGAGACTGCCATCGTCAGACTATAGGTTGCAGGTGGCGTATTAACCCATGTCTTGAAATTAAAATCCCAGTTCCGCTGGGACCAATAGCCATCGTAATATTCAAAAGTTAAAGCTGTACCCCCGGTATAGGGGTTGGTACCGGTTGAAGACTGATCGAAACCAAAATGGGAGGGAGCCCATGGATAAGTCACTACAAGAGCATATTTTGTGCCAGTGGTAACTTGCGCAGGAGTAGTAAATGTGAAATCTTGCCAACTTGGATACCCTATAAAATGAACCGTGCCGGTGGTAGTTGCCAAAGGGTCTCCGGTAGGAAAGCCTGAACCATTGACCGCATAAATGTATAGTGTTATTGATACTTCACCCTCACGAGAGAAATCCATGGAAACTTTCTCAAGGTTACCTGTCATTCCAGCAGTAAAAGTCTGACCAATGCTCGTCCAGGCGTTATAACCTGGGTTGTTGACAAATGTTGAACTAGTTCCATCAACGTAGTATTGGTCAATCACAGCTGCGGCGCTGGCTGGCGCAGCGAAGGTGAATATCAGAGTCAAACCAATAATAAGACTTAGCAAAACATTTAAAATTCGCAGGGCAACCTTTGTAGACATCATCTTCCTCCTAACTTTTGGTCAATCGATTCCCAAACAGAAATAGAATAAAAATATAAAAACCGGTCTGCAAATCCTCAATGCCGGTTTCACCATTAGCTTCCTGCCGTCCAGGTGACCAATTTCAGGCAGTAGTTCATCGCTTCCTGTTTTCTAATCGGTGATATTACGTTTTTCCGTGATCTATCTAATCCTTCAGCTATTAACTTAAAGACTATTTCCTCAATCAATAGGTCGAATTAGAAAGCTTTTTAATATTCTTAACCGGTTTTCTGTAACTGCTTATTTATTACTTCTACCAAATCATGGGTAGAAGCTAATTCCTGGAGCTGCTGACCTGAAAAGATCTTGACCAGATTATGATCCGGGCTGACACCGATCAACACTACCCCAGGGCAGGATTCCAGCAAAGGAAAAACAGCCTCGGGGCGAGTTACCTCCAGGTCAAAGAAAAAGGCATCCGGCTTCAGGGCAGCCAGCTGGGTAGCTTCCGGCAAGGGAGGTACCAGAGTAATCACATCGTACTGGGGACATCTGCGTAAGCTGACTCTCAGGCTGGCCAGGATTACCGAGTTGCCGTAAAGATATATGCGCTGTCTTGGCACCATGTGGACCCCTTCCCTTTTCTTAAGTCTAACTATGAAATTATCACCAGAAGGTAAGGGATAAAATATCTTAATAGATAGAAAAAAGATAGTACACTGACTATCTTTTTAGATAGTCGGAGATTACTTCAAGGGATAGTTTGTAAGGTAGATTTGACAAAAACGGGGAAAGGTACAGAGAAGGATGAGGGGAATTATTTACTTTTTCTGATCTCCTATTAAGCCTATCTTACCGGCATAAGCCAGTACCTGGGCACGATTTTCTAGATGAAGCTGCTGCATTATTTCCATCATGTGATACTTGATAGTATTCGGACTCAAACCCAACCTGGCCCCAACCTCCTTGTAAGAAAACCCCTGAGATACCAGAGACAATACTTCCCTCTGCCGGGGAGTCAGTTCATTTCCTAGTTTCATTATCCCGTGTTTAGTTTGTAATTCAGATGGCGCCGCCTGCTCAGACCCGGCGAGACGGGCAAACTCATCCAGCAATTTCGCAGCCAGCCCCGGAGAAAAAGGAGGAATACCCTGCTTGACCTGGCCAAGCGCCTCAACTAATTCTTCAGCATCCATGGTTTTAAGAAGATATCCAGAGGCGCCGGACTTAATAGCCTCAAACAAGTCTTGCTCTGCCGCTGAAGTAGTCAGAATAATAATTTTAATTTCAGACATTTCCGCTTTTATCAGACGAGTCGCCTCCAGTCCGTCGCAAACCGGCATGCGGATATCCATTAAAATGACTTCCGGCTGTAGCGAGCGTGCTAAAGCCACCGCCTTCAATCCATCTGGCGCTGTACCCACGATTTCAATATCGTAGGGGGCCAGCAGTCCCTGTAAACCTTCCAGCATCAGACGGTTGTCATCAACCAGTAATACCTTCATCCCTTATTCTCCCGATGGTTCTGAATCGGCACTTCCAGCTTTACCTCGGTACCAGAACCCGGTCTGGATTCAACCCTGACAGACCCGCCAATATACTCTATACGCTCACGCATAAAACCCAGACCAAAATGGCTATCCCCCTTAATTAACTTGTCTGGATCAAAACCGCACCCATCATCGATGATGGAGATGAAGGCCTGACTATCTCGAGTTTCAAACATTACCCTCACGGCCTGCGCATTGCTGTGTTTACGAGCGTTAGTCAACGCCTCCTGGATAACACGCAGAATCTGTATGCCAGTCTCAGGTTCAAACAAATTCTCTTTCAATCCTTCTGGAAGGGAAATCTCCGTATGAATATCATAGTTCATCTGAAAGCTATTCAGATACTGCTTCAGGGCAGGCAAGAAGTACCATACTTGAGATGAGCTGGACTTAAGGCTGAGAATCGATTCGCGAACATCAGCATGGGCGTGCTTTACGACTTCTCTCAGGCGACTGAGCGAGGTGCGGGCTTTGTCAACGTCACCGGATTGAATTAAGGTATCGATAGTCTGCGTCTGCATACTGGCATAACCCAGAACCTGACCGATGCCGTCATGCAACTCACGCGCCAAACGTTCACGTTCCTGCAGAGTAGCCACCACCCGCTGCTGTTCAAGTATTTGTGACTGTGCATGCTTCTGATCGGTTTCATCATGAAGCAAAAGCAGCAACCCTAAGGCGAGACCCCGACGGTCAACCAGAGGAGTCAGATTCAGACTGTAATGACGTAATCCCTGACCGATTCCCAAACTGATATCCGAGGCTTTTACCCCGTTTTGCAAGGATCTGGCCAAAAGGTCAGATTTTAATGGTAATACGGCAGTGACGGGGCGACCTCCCAATCTTACTCCGGGTTCCCCCAGGATATTTTCAGCCGCAGGATTCAAATCCACGATCCTGCCTTCAAGGTCCAGCACCAGCATCCCATCTTTCATTTGCTCAATAACGGCGGAACGGGCCAGTGGAACGGGATCAAGAACATGAAATCGGAAGAGGGCAACAGCGTAAGTTAGACATAGTAAACCCACCACTAGCAGGGTCGCTTCTCCGGGATCTAAAAAATCAACTAAAATGTTATCCAGCATAAACAAAGTACGGCCGGTAACCTGGCCTAAAATCATTATGGCCACTGGCCAGCGATGCCTTGGAGAACGAATTGCCAGCCAGAGCAAAACACCTAAATTGACCAAAGCCAAAAGCTGAGCATAAACAACCAGAGGTCGATTGGCCAATCCCGGGAATTTAAGAACATATTCTTCCATCTGAAACCCGGTCCATATGAGGTGATAATAATCGTTGGTAACTACCAGAACCAGGGCTGCCAGCGGCGGAATGGAAAGTAAAATCAGGGCACGACGGGTTAACCAGCGGTGCAGGCCGGCATACACCAGAACAAAACAAAAAATCGCGGTGGCGCTGGGCAATTGCCAGACAGTCTCGAACTTGATCCAGAATATCTTGGAAGAAACGTCGCCCGCGGAAATTTGCTTGAG
>DEUU01000182.1 GCA_002362735.1 Dehalococcoidia bacterium UBA3254 | reverse complement strand
GAAAGAACTTCTAAAACGTTTTCTGGATTTCTTTATGAGTTACGGCATGCAACTTGGAGACGATTCCAGAGGACAAAGCTTTGAGGAATTGACCCAGAGACTACAATCACTGGCTAACAACGGGTCTAAGTTAAAGTCTGGGCGATAGACATCTACTTTCAAATTGAGATTAGTTGCTTACTACCATTTACTTTATTCCGAAATAGTTCTGCTTCGGAATAGTGGAATCGTCCTTCAACCTTCATTAATTCCCTGGCACTCATTCTGGCTGTGAAATAGTACTTAATTCATATTAAAGTAATATGAACATAGACTTTTAACGGTGATATAATTTTCACGATAGTTGGCCTCAGAAGTAGGCCAGGTTGTTTAGTCACAAGGAGACATTGTATGAAAAAGCGAAAGGCAAACTTAAACAATCCGCAAAAAGCGGTTTTTGGGGTAGCTTGTGTCATGACTCTCCTGTTTATATTTTCTCTGGTTCTGTTTCCGGCTCCAAATCTGGCTGATGAAACACTCTCGGCAAATACTATAAATTCTCCTGATAGATTACTAACCGAATCATTGAATGCTCATCAGACGAAACTTATTTGGGTAGATAGATCCGAAAATGAGCAGGGTTTTAAAATTGAGCGAGCTACCGACCGAGCATTCATGCAAAATCAAGTTTATTTCGATGCTAATTCCAATGAAACCAATTATATTGATGAAAATACCGAACCCCTTACTATCTATTACTATAGAGTGAAAGCTTATGCGGCGGAAAGCGAATCCGTATGGTCCAATATAGCTATAACGTTGACTCCGGATACTATACCTGTTTCACCCACTAACTTATTTGTCTCATCTCCGGGCTCGTTTCAGGTTCAACTTTCGTGGAACGACAACTCCAATAACGAATCCGGCTTCCGTATCGATAGAGCCACCAACGCCACTTTTACTGAAGGCTTGATTGGATTTACGGTAGATGCGAGTAAAACCAAATGCCTGGATTATACAACTCCTGGAGGCACATACTATTACCGAGTTGTAGCCTTCAACCAGGGCGGGGAATCTGCACCATCGAATTCAGGGAGTATTTCTGTGAATGACCAGTTATTCGAAGATTCCTTTTTAATCGGGCCAGTTACAGCAAATGTAACTATGAATGGCTTTGCCCAGTATTCGATTCCTTTTGTTGTGAATTCCAGCGGCATTGTTCAGAACTCAGTCACCTTGACCTTGTCCGACCAAAACGGTAAGGTCACGGTCCCTAAAGATACCAAGATGCTGAATTTTAATGGCCATGCACAAACCACATTCGGTTACAATTCGCCAGATATTGTCCCTCAACCTCCCGCCGACCGAATGGTATTAAAGGCATTTTCTTTTGGTCCCAGCAAAACCACATTTGATCCACCTATTACTATGACTATGAAATATGATCCAACAGCAGTATCTAAGGGCATAAGTCTTAATGATATAAAAATAGGTTCCTGGGACGGGAGTGATTGGGAACTATTCAGCGCTACCAGTGCTAACACGAATACCGGCGAAGTAACCTTTTCAGTCAGCCATTTCTCGCTTTTTGCAATCATGGCTACTAAGAGCCAAATTCCATCCCCTTATTCTGTCCATGACCCAATCGTATTCCCGCGTAATGTTAGTGGTGTCGAGAGTATTATGGTGCAAGTTACCGCACAGAATAGTGGAAGTGCATCCGGTAACTATGAACTGGTCGTCAAGTTCAATGATGTGATAGAAGAGTCCCGCGTAGTGGCGCTGGAATCGGGAGCTAGTTATACCGAGACTTTTGAAATATTTAATAAAGGACCCCAATATTATAATATTGATATCAACGGACTCAAAACAAGTTTTGAAATTGAACCTCAGCCATCATCGACAACTACACCCGGTGCAACTGCCTCAGAAACCTCAATTACTACCAATACAACTATGGCTCCGTCTTCTACCAAAATCGAGATACCTGAATCAAGTTATGTGCCTGCCAGGCCCAATATGACACTAATAGTGGGAATCGCAGGAGGGATGGGGTTAATTATATTGGGAAGTATTTTGTATTTCTTTATCCGGAAATAATTCGAGCTCTTTGTACTTTTGACCGACATAACCACTCTCAGGATAGCTAAGGCTATCCTGTTCAATTTGTCTTAAGTTAGCATCTCATGATCCGGATTGACATGGTGTTATGATCCTGGAATCTATTATATCGATTACACTCTATCGCTGGGGATTTTTACACAAAGCGAGCGCCTAGCGCCATGTCCCTTGAGCTAAAAGAAAATGGAACGGGAGGCGTTCTGGGCGGCTGGCAAACGAAGAAAAGATTGTCTAGTCTAAGAATGGACCTGGCTGTTCAATACTGGAGCCCTTTATTAGAAACCCTGAATACTCTGGCTAGGCGACCGTCGTGTCAGTCAGTGCAGGTTGGTATTGTTCCAGAGCCTTTAAAGCAATGGGAATAAAAGCCTCGATCAGATTCGGATCGAACTGGGTTCCGGAATTATTTTTCAGTTCTGCGAGTACCTCTTCGGTTGGCATGGGGGCACGATAAGGCCGTGCTGAAGTCATGGCGTCGAACGTGTCGGCTATTGTTAATATGCGAGCTTCAATCGCTATCCCCTCACCCTTGAGTCCGGTTGGATATCCTTTACCATCCCATCGCTCATGATGATGAAAGATGGCGGGGAGACAGGGAGTAAGATTGGGTATATGTGCGACGATAGCTCGGGATAATTCCGGGTGGTTTTTGATGAGATCCCGCTCTTCTTTGGTAAGGGCTCCGGGTTTGTTCAAGATCGTATCGTAGATTCCAATTTTACCAATATCATGTAGCAGCGCGGCATGGCTGATTACTACAACTTTATCCGGCGGAAGTTTTAGCGCCTCAGCTAGAGATACGGCATAGGTGCGGACTTTTCGCGAATGACCGTAAGTGTATCGATCTCGGGCTTCAATTGTGGCTGCCAGGGCGTAAATGGTATTTAAAGTCTCTTTTTCCAGAGGTTCGGCCTC
>DEUU01000061.1:6994-7299 GCA_002362735.1 Dehalococcoidia bacterium UBA3254 | reverse complement strand
GCGTGCGTGCGGACGTAATGTGTCCGGGGGAAAACCCAGGGATGCCATCTCTTGTTCAATATCACCCACGGCCTTGTCCCATTTCTGTTTTTACTGTGCTGCTTGCTTCATCGCGAATCGTGTTCGCCCTTCCCATTTCCACATGTTATAATCCGTCTAGTAAATTTATTAAAGAGAGAATGTATGAATAAATCTGAGATTTTTGATCTTTCCGGAAGAGTAGCTCTGGTGACAGGTGCCAGCCGCGGGATCGGCAGATCACTGGCTGAAGCTATGGCGATGTTTGGTGCGGACGTATGCTGCGC
>DEUU01000061.1:4921-6731 GCA_002362735.1 Dehalococcoidia bacterium UBA3254 | reverse complement strand
AGTAGAGACGAAGATATGCTGGCAGAAACGGCCGGAATACTTAAAAAGTATAAGACGAGAGTCATTACTCTGAAAGCTGACATAACCAAGACCGATGATATCAAAAACATGGTAACCCAGACCGTAAAGAAACTCGGTAAACTTGATATTCTGATCAATAATGCCGGAATCAAAGCTCTCAAAATGCCGATCCATGAAACTCCGGAGGACCGGTGGGAATTAGTGATTCGAACCAACCTGACAAGTGTTTTCCTGTGCATGAAATACGCGATTCCCGAGATGCTGAAAAATAAAAAAGGCTCGATCATAAATATTTCCTCGATTGCCGGTGTCCGGGCTGAAGTCCCGGAAATTGGCTTGCTGGCTTATGGTGCCGCAAAAGCCGGGGTTAATAATATGACACAAGTTGCTGCTATGCAGTATGCCCGCCAGGGGATACGTGTCAATGCGATAGCTCCCGGCATGCACGAACCTGATGAAGGAATGCAACCGATGAAAAATGTCGAAATCCCTCCCGAAGCAATCAAGCAAATGAAGGAATCGTTCAACAGTTATGCGGAAAATTACATACCAATGGGGAGGATCGCGAAAACCAGTGAACTCAGCGGCCTGGCGGTGTTTCTAGCTTCCGATGCCAGCAGCTATATGACCGGACAGATCCTATGTACGGATGGCGGCCAGGAAGCAAGGCTGTAGTTATTTGATGGTGGATAAGAAAAAACCGTTATGCTGGAAGTGCATGTTTATATTGTAATTATTCACGTTGCTTAGCTATACTACGGGGGTCAATAATAAAGCACCGAAAGGGAGGATAGAATGTCAGAAACGAAACACGGTAAATACCTGCTCCAAAATCCTTTTTACAAGGCGACCGCAGAATTCGGTGGAGCAACTATGTTCAAACAAATTGACGAAGGCAATTCAGGTGTAGTCTTTGAGCACCACTACATTACTGATCCAAAATGGTCCATCAATGTCAGCCGCACTCCAGATACGCAGGAACTGTTTTGTTTCATCGGTGGCAATCCCGAGAATATCATGGATTTTGGTGCGGAAGTTCGATTTACTCTCGGTTCTGATAATGAAGAGCAAGTCATTCGGGACACTACAGTAGTTATTATCCCACCTGGTTTGAAACACGGTCCGATGACCTTAAGTAATTTTAAAAAGCCCTTTAACCTGCTAAGAATAGTGAATTCCAGAGAGTATCAGAATAAATTGGATGCGGAAGCCCCTAAGGAAGCTGCCATGAAAATGGAATGGCTGCGCAACGGCAACGAGGTCCGCAAGCACGGTAAAAAGTACTGGATGAATATGATGAAGGGTCCTTTTTACAATGACTATGAGCCAGGGTGGACGGGTATGTCTATCTGGGCACATCATGATGAATTCAGCGCCGGTATCAGCCTGGGTTACCATTGTATCGTAACACCGTATGATGTGCGGTTCTCTCACGCGCACAATAACCATGAAAACCTTTGCTTTCTCTCCGGCGATCCGAATAAACCAAGAGAACTGGGGGCTGATGTCGAGGTTTACTTAGGCGAAGAAAAAGAAAAACTAACTTTTAGTACCCCGACGATTCTTTCTATGCCCCCCGGTTTAAAACATTGTCCGTTACTGGTTGACAATATTACCAAACCCGTCATCTTTTTGGAGGTCTCGGTAACGAAGGCTTTTGAGGGCAAAGCGGAGGGGTTTTAAACCTGTACAACTGGAACGAGAGTAAATCAGGCTGTTGGATACTAAATGGGGTCGGATGCTAACGGATCCGACTCCATTTTTGTTGAAGTATATTCTGCCTCAGAGT
>DEUU01000061.1:0-4488 GCA_002362735.1 Dehalococcoidia bacterium UBA3254 | reverse complement strand
AATTGATGTTATTCGCTCCGCAGTATTGCGATCCGCACTCGCCTATTTTTTACCGGGTCATAGCCATCTCGATACCCATCGGCACTAAAACTAAGTTCACTGAGCCGCTCAAGGATATCGCTCGTGGCATGACTGCCTTTAATAATTCCCTTTTCAATTTCTTCTTTTTTCAGCCCTTCCCCATAATTTGCGACAAGGAGCTTTCCATTTGTCTCCAGGTGATTTTCCATGATGAACTGGAGATATTGTTTTTCATACTCTTCGGGCACATAGACCAGTTCCGTACGCACAAAATCAAAACGTCTTGGCGGCAGCCAATTGAACGCGTTACCGACAAAGAAATTATCCTGGTATTCAGGCAATCGCTTCCTGGCCAGCATGATTAGCTTTTCCGAGATATCCAGTCCATACGGCTCAATACTGAAGCCTCCTTCGGTTGTCCATTTAAGACAGCATTCAAGCAGGTATCCATTAGCACAGCCGATATCAAGAAATGAACCCGACTTGTCCAGGCAATCAGCTACTGGTTTTCTTAACGAAATCCACCGTCCTTCCGGCCCCGACATGCCGGACTGTTTCCACGGCTCATCATGACTTAGATATGCTTCTTCAAGGGTCTTTTTAATAGTCTCAAACCACTTTTCCATTTCATTTCTCAGACGGATACTAACAATCTGTCCTTTCGTCAAAATAACTAAGCACAAGCGTCTAATTTAATCAATTTTAAAATATCATCGAGAGATTGTATTGTGTGAACTTGGCCAAATTGATGATTGTTACCCTTTCTATCGATCAGTATCGATATCATACCGCTATTATTTGCCCCGATGATATCAACTTTTTCATCACCGACAAAAATGCAGTCTTCGGTATTAACATACAATCTCCGGGCTGAAGATAAGAGTATTGCCAAGATCAAACGCTACAGCCTTTATCATACAAATCCGGTACCTATTGATATAATAACTTTATTGCCGGACGGACAGACTCGTCTTCAAGTAAGTCGGTATTATCACTGAAGATATCGATGCTGCCGATCGACCGCTGTTTCGCCAGGCGGGCGAGGTCCGGGTCGTTAATATGCCCGGCGATGGCTTTGGCGAACTTTTCGCCGCCGATGATCTGAAAAGGGCGGCCGAAGAATTGATAAGTTTCTGAAGACAGAGGTCCGGTTATTTTTAGATTGTTATGCATTTCCGCCAGAAGATGATATGCCTGGCAGAGATGAGTTTCACGGTCCTGCCATGAATATGAGTGAAGCACATGCGTTAACACTGGAGCTAGACGCTCAGAAGATTTCAGTTTTGAGAAAGCGGTACCGAACCATTTAGCATACGGTGGGTACTGTTTCTCCATGAGAAAAGCCAGACGCATAATATCCCGGACAAGCCGGGCTCCGATAAGGGAAGAGCCGATTTCATCATTCACAAAACCCGCCCGTCCCATCAGGTGTTCTTCCTGCCCAATCCGGGCCCAACCGGAAGCAAGAATGTACAGCCAAACATCATGAGGATACCAGGCAAATTGACCACGAATTCGCTCTAAACCAAGTTCATCATGAAAGACACGCCCGGAAACAAGCGAGCGGAGCTTTTGCTGCGGTAAGGTCAGCCAATCGGCCGGGCTCATTTCTTTATTGATATCGATATTCAGGTAACCTAAGAAAAAACCGGGAATGGTAAAAACCTCTACTCTGTGATTTATGGCTCCCGAAACAGCAGGCTTCAGGAGCTGAGTCCCATGATCTGCAGGGTCGGGTTCTGAAAAGCTGGTGGAATAACCCCGGAATTTCGGCAGCAACTGTTTACTAAGAGCAAACTTGATATTGTCCTTCATTACACTAAAGTTTTCGGGTTTCAGAAACAACATTACCCGCGGCCCCCAATGATGGTCCGAAGACATCTCGGTATCGAAACCAAGTACTTCCGACCCGGAACCAATGAGGGCGGCGGAATATTGAAGGCCGGTAAAGTGCGATTCCAGAATCGGCTTTACTTCCTCTGAGAAAAAACCTTCCGCCAGTTTCAAACCGGGAATAAATGCGGGTGGTTCCGTGCCATTAATCATGGGTGAATTATGGCTCGAAATAACAACAAAGGTCAAGACTTAGATTTAGCACGTGGCATGTTACCTTTATCCAAACAGCACTAACTTAATTTTAAAGTTTCAACAATTATTGCAAATCATTTTTTACCATATCGGTATGGAAGATTATAACTTCTCGTTCCATTCGTCACGTAATAACCCGAAAAATAGCTGATCACGATATTCGTGATCCCACTTAAGGTGGTTCCGTAATTGACCTTCCCGCTTCATTCCAAGTTTTTCCAGAACTCGCAACGAACCGATATTCCTTGGATCACACCACGCATACATTCTGTGGAGATTTTGGTGTGTCACAAAAACCCAATTCACGGCACCTTTTGCTGCTTCAGTCATCAAGCCTTTGCCCCAATATCTGCGCGACAAAGCATATGTAATTTCAAATCGATCATTGTGAAGGTCTTCATCATGCTGGTTTAGACAAATTTCTCCAATGACTTTTCCATTGTATACAATCGCGAACATTTGAAGGATTCCTTGTGAATCCGGTGGATTTGAAAACATAGTAACAAGTTCTTCCACGATTTTCCTCGTCATTGGAACAGGAGGGATATTTATCTGATATTTAGCCCACTCGGGATCGTTTGTGTATTCGTATACATCATCAACATCATGTAAACGAAACGACCTTAGGAATAGTCTATTCGTTGTTAATTCTACTTTTCTATCCAAAATTTTCAAATCTCCTTTAGCTTCGACCTCGAAAAACTGCATATAAGTTATTAATTCAATAGATATTCCAAATTATTAGTGCGTTAATCCACCCAAATGTTGGTTTAACATTTTATAGCTTCCACGATCCATTTCGCGGCTCCAGCATGCCATAGACTGAAATCGAAACCACCATATTCAGTGGTAATTTTAAAACCGGCTTTTGCCATCAACTGGTTCAGGGTTTCATATGTAAATAGCTGAAGGTCCAACTCATGTAGAAAGCTATCAATTTTCCCATCATATTCAACAAATACTTCCTGCCTGATAGACACCCGCATGGTATCGGCACGATAAGATGTTTCACCGATTTTCCATGCTTTCAACCCCATTTTACCGGCACCGGACAGATCGAACCTTTGCTTCGGAATTTGCCATGATTCATTGCCGGGGTAAACAAGTTCCAGTACCAGGCATCCTTTACCCGAGAGATGTCGGCGAATGCATGTCAGCGCTTGCAGCATTTCATCCCCGGTTAATAGATGGTGAAAGTCATTAGTACCGATAAAGACAAAATCAAAGTCCTGGACGGACAAATTAAGGTCTGTCACATCGCCGACCAAAAAACAAGGATTGAAGTTGCCATGATTATTCTTCCGGGCGACTACAATCATTTCCGGTTCAAGATCAACCGCCATGACATGCAGGCCGCTTCCTGCCATGCCGCGCGCAATTTCTCCAGTTGCACACATCAACGACAGCACTTTGCTACCATATTTTTGGGCCAGTGTTGTATAAAACTCAATTTCACCGGCACGGCTGGGCTCGCCCCAACCCCATATCGCAGCATGTTTGGCGTAATTGCCCCTACGAAATTCTACCGGTATATTATTCTTAATTTCCATCCTGGTTGAAGTGTAAGCGGTTATTTGAGTAAGGTCAAGAACATGGTTGTTATTCATTTGCGCATATTCCGGTTAACAGGTTATAATGCCGACATGAAATAATCAGGTCAAAGTATAAGCCCCCGATTGAAATCAAAATATGAGGAGGGTCAATCATGGAAGAAAATATCGGCCTGACCCTGGTACGGCATGGGCGGTCCAGAGCGGATGATGAAGGGGTGCATGAAGGACGCTATGATTCGCCATTGACTGATACCGGCCGTGCCCAAGCGGAAAAACGAGGGCAATACTTACTAGCCCAGGGAACAAAGTACCAACTGATCATTGCCAGCCCGTTGAAACGGACACAAGAAACCGCTGTAATATTAGCGAAACACCTTAATGTGCCGGTGATAACGGATAATGAATGGATCGAACTGGACAACGGGCCGTTAGCCGGATTGTCCTTTAAAGAAGCAGAAATACGCTATCCAGAACCTGCCTTCCGCAATCCATATGAGAAAATGCCAGGGAATGGCGAGAGTGCGTGGGAGCTGTACAGCCGGGCGGAAGCGGCAGTAGGACAAATCATTCAACGGGGGTCCGGCGAATATATCGTAGTCGCCCACGGGGGAATACTCAACGCCGCTTTACGGAGCATCGTCGGTTCGGTGCCGTACGGCAACGGACAAGGAATCGGTTTCAAGTTTAACGACCTGGGATGTATGAAGTTGAGATATTATCCAGGGAAAAACTGGTGGATGATGGAGGAATTCCTGAAGAGTCAAGACTGAGGAATGAGATGAAAAAGTTGGCAATTATCCAAATCATCCTGGGTATTTTGATAGTT
>DEUU01000231.1 GCA_002362735.1 Dehalococcoidia bacterium UBA3254 | reverse complement strand
CTCTACTTCCACTCCAACACCTTCTTCTTCCACGCATATAAATAGCCAGTGACTATCAAGGTGATGAATACCAGAATGGCAGATAGCCCGAAATAGCTTAAATGTCTCAGGCCAACCGCCCAGGGATAAAGGAATAAGACCAGGACATCGAGGGCAATAAACATCAGGGCATAAAAATAATACCGGAAGTTGAACCGCACCCAGGTTTTGCCGATCGTCTCCATCCCGCATTCAAACGCGGAATTTTTCACCGCATTAGGGTTTTTCGGCACGATTCCAATCATTCTTAAGAAAACCGGCAGCAGCACCATTACTGATGCCACGAAAATGACAGCTATCGTAAACATGGCGATGTCTGCGTACTGGGTTAACAACTTGCCCTCCACAGAGAAAGGAACTCAGCCTGCCAAAAAGATAGATTCATATTCATTATTCTCTATCAAAATATCTCTGTCAAATAAATATACAATCATTACAAACGCTTTATCATACCTCTTTTTATGCATAATTGCAGTGACAGACATCACGTATAGATTAGAGTCAAGGCTATGAATCTGATATAATATGTGAGATATGCGAGTGATAGCCGGTTCGGCAAAAGGACACCATTTAATCGGACCGGATAGAGCAACTACCCGGCCGGCGACAGATTTAGTCCGCGGGGCCATATTTGCAATGCTGGAAGGACTGGCGAGCGATTGGTCTCTGGTTCTGGACTTGTATTCGGGGACCGGAGCCATGGGAATTGAAGCTTTAAGCCGGGGAGCCGGCTGGGCTGACTTTGTAGACCGTCAGAGACGGTGTTGTGATATAATTAAGCAAAATTTAACTATAACCAAACTGGCGGAGAGCGCTCACGTTTACTGCTGCGAAGTAGAAAAAGCGATCTCCTTCCTTGACAAGGAGTATGATATCATCATCCTGGACCCTCCCTATAGAAACAAGGTCATCGGAGAAACGATCACTAAATTGGCTCAATCCAGACTGGTGGGGCCGAAGACTATTGTGATCGTAACTCATTCTTCCCATCTAACCCTGGAGCCACAATATCCGCCATTAAGCCTGATTAAGGAAAGGCGTCATGGCGACAGCTGTATCGCTATATATCATAAGGAGGTTACCAATTGACTATCGCAATTTATCCAGGAAGCTTCGATCCCCTGACTAACGGACATTTAGATATTGCAGTGAGAGCCAGCAAGGTATTTGAAAAGTTAATTATCGGAGTTTATGATACACCGGCAGAAAAAACCCTTCTATTTACTACACGTGAACGAGTCAAACTAGCCAGAGAAGCAGTCCGGAATGTGCCGAATATTGAGGTCATGTCCTATTCAGAACTTTCCGGGACTTTCGCCCGAAAAGTTGAAGCCGGAGTGATGGTAAGAGGACTTCGAATGGGCGGTGATTTCGAAAAGGAATTTACCCTTTCCATGATGAACCGGAAGCTGTTTCCAGATATTGAACAAGTTTGTTTGATGTCAGCTGTTGAATACCAGTTCGTCAGCTCCAGCCTCCTGAAGGAAGCAGCCAGTCTGGGAGCCGATATTGACGGGCTTGTACCAGATAACGTGGCTACCGCCTTGAGGAAAAAATTCTTCAGGAAAGGTTAAATTATTTGACAAATTAATCAAATTATTTGACAATAATCTGAGGAGGTAAATTGAAGAATGGCATATAAAATTACAGATGAATGCATCAGCTGCGGAGCTTGTGAATCAGAATGCCCTAATGCGGCAATTAAAGAAGGTGATACTGCTTTTGTGATTGATCCTGGCAAATGCACGGAATGTGTTGGATCATATCCATCATCCAAGTGCGCGGAAGTCTGTCCCGTGGGTGCTCCAGTCTCTGACCCTGAAAGGAAAGAGACCAAAGAGCAGCTATTAAAGAAATGGGAAAATCTCCATCCGGGTGAGAAACCCAAAGCCTGATACCTAATACTAGTCCCCCGCAGTGTGGGTATTACAGGAGATGATAAGTGCCGGACCAAAATCCGGCACTTTTTTATGTTTTAAACAGGCATCTATCATCGTTGACAAAGAAGAGTTCCGGTTATTTGAAGAACCGGCGGATCATATCGAATCCAGGCGGCAGCAAACCTAATACCACCGGGAATCGATCTAGTAGAAATTGAGCAATAAAAGACCCGGTTATAACACTGTTAGGCCCCGCCATTTTCACAATAATCGCCAGAATAGCTGCGATAAAGATAGCTCCTATAATGACGCCCAGGACCGCCCCGAGCAGACGGTTCAGCCATCCCAGAAGTACGGCCGAGACCAGGTTAGTGAAAATAACTCCCAATATCGTGGCAACAATCATTACGAGCAAAAAAATGATAATAAAAGCGATAATCCGGGCGCCTGTCTCATTGTTAACAAAGCCAAATAACTGCGAAAATGATACGTAGAAATGCCCAGCCAGCACTACGCCTGCAATCAGTCCCGCCAGAGTAAACAGCGACTTGATCAGTCCGGTGGAGAGTCCGCCGATAGCTGAAACGATCAGAATTATGATGATAATGATATCGAGCCAATTCATGGTTTTATCTTACCCCATATCCTGAACCATGTCCAATATCATCCATATTGACAGACTGAAGAACTGAGCGTATGATGGGGTTCGAACAAAACCGAAGGAAAATGATGTCAAAATCTTACCGAACCTGGTTTCCGGATCCCTTTCGACAGATCAATGGATCGCTACGAGCAAAGGAACGGATATCGCCGGAATGGACCTGCGCAAATTAGCATAAAAAACCGTAGAAAAGGACAATATCACATTTCTACGGTTTTTTTGTTTTGAGTTGATTAGCTGGTCAGGTCTTTTTTTATCTGATCGAACTGTTCTTTAGTAATCTCACCCTTAGCATATCTTTCCTTAGCTGCATCCAGAGGAGAACTGGTATGCATATGGTAATCGTGACGCCCGGATAGCCTCCGGACGCCCCAAACAATTAAAGCGATAAGCACACCCCAGAAAAGCACCATCCAAATCAGACCCAAACCCATCATTCCCCAACCAAGTCCACCCCAATGCCACCACATCATAACTCTACCCTACCTCATAATGATATTGACTTTTAAACGGTCCTCATAATGTTCAGGACCATATTTTTCGATCTCCAGCCTATTATAGTACTTTTAGAACAAATTGTCTCGTATACGACATGCCCTGGTTGTTTAATCAGGACAGAGATCGAATTCCGGAGGATTTTACTGGTAGTGCAAAGCATCGATGGGATTTAGTCTGGCGGCCCGCATAGCCGGGTATATGCCAGAGACCAGGCCGATGACAATAGATACGCTTAGAGCCAGCACTACGATATCCATAGTAACCAGAGCATGAATCTTCATGCCGCTGATGGGTATCTGTGAAATGCCCCAGGAAACCAGCCAGCCCCCCAATATTCCGATCCCACCGCCAATCAGACTGAGAACTCCTGATTCCAGCAAGAACTGGACCAGGATATCTCTCCGTTTGGCCCCCACGGCTTTACGAATGCCGATCTCGCGGGTCCGTTCCGTTACCGAGACCAGCATTATATTCATGATGCCAATGCCACCGACGACCAAAGAGATTCCCGCGATAGCTCCCAGGAAGATGCTGAACACGCCGGTGACCTGGTTAATGATGCTTACGATTTGCTGCTGGCTGATGACTGAGAAATCGTTTTTGTCATCCCCGGTAAGCAGGTGTCTTCTTCTTAAAATGTTATTAATCTCATTCTGTGTATCTGGAATCACGCTGGTGTTGACGACCCGGACAGCTATCTGCTGGATGGCGTCCTCACCCGAAGCCGTGCGCTGAGGGAATAACCTGGTCTGGTAAGTGGTTATGGGTACATAAGCCACGTTGTCCATGCTTATTCCCATCATCGTTCCGCCAACGGGTTCAAGAATGCCTATCACGGTAAACCGGTATCCCTTGATTCTCACCGCTTGGCCCAGAGGATTTCGGGTACCGAAAAGGGCGTTGGCGGTATCCGGCCCCAGTACTACATTCAAAGTGCGCGAAGAAACATCATGCCGGGTAATAAATTGGCCTGAATTTATCGTATGATTCATTACCGTCAAATACTCAGGTGTGACGCCTTCAAGCACTGCAAATTTATCTTGATTATTGGCACTGACCTGCACAAATGTTTCATTGGAAGGGGCGATTGCCTCTACACCATAGGCATTTTCTATGGCTGCGGCGTCATCCAGGGTAAGAGAAGGAGTGGTAAAGGAGATACCGGACATCCCGGTACCCTCTCCTGAAGTTGGGACCACTGCCAGCACGTTGGTCCCCAGCCGGTTGTAAGTAGAAAGAATGCTGGCCTGGGCACCTCTTCCGACCGACATCAAAGCGATTACCGAACCCACGCCAATAATGATACCCAGCATAGTTAAAATCGAACGCAGTTTGTTAGTAAATAGTGACCGGATAGCCATAACGAAAGATTCTAAGATATTCACTCGATTTCACCCTCAAGTCCCGAAGCCAATACTATCCGCGAATCGGTCACTATCTTTCCATCCATCATACGGATAATTCTCTGGGCTTGCTGGGCAATGTCTGTTTCATGGGTCACCAGCACTATCGTCATACCATCACCGTGGAGCTTTTTAAAAATTGCCATGATCTCGGCGGAGGCTGATGTATCCAGATTTCCGGTGGGTTCGTCAGCGAGAATGAGAGACGGATTGTTTATCAAAGCCCGGGCGATAGCTACCCGCTGCTGTTCGCCGCCGGACATTTCCGTGGGCTTATGGTTAATCCTTTTACCAAGCCCCACTCTATCCAGAGCTTCTTTAGCCCGCTTGTGTTTCTGGAGGACACCACTGTATATCATGGGCAGCTCTACATTTGCCAGAGCGTTAATGCGCGGCAGCAGATTATATTGCTGGAAAACAAAACCGATCTTTTTATTTCTTAGCTCAGCCAGACGGTTGTCATTCAACTTTCCCACGTCGGTGTTTTCCAGCAGATACTGTCCCGAGGTAGGTTTATCCAGGCAGCCGATCAGGTTCATCAAGGTGGACTTACCGGAACCCGAAGCCCCGATAATAGCTACCAGTTCTCCGCTGAGTATTTTTAAGTCGACTCCCTTCAACGCCGGGACATCAACTTTTCCCATGCGATAGATTTTAGTAATATTTTTAAGTTCAATCATTATTGTCTCTAGCTTCCGGTGCCCCAAATTCAAGGTTCTTCTCTACTGACCGAAAAATCCCTGGGTTGAGGCGTTTCTAGTAATTACGATAATATCTCCCGGGTTCAAACCGCTAATAACTTCGGTATTAACGCCATCGCTGATCCCGAGCTTCAATAGACGTGGTTCTGTTTTATCATTTACCAGAACGTCTACTGTCGGATTACCCTGGTCGTCCTCTTGAATTGCCCGGTTGGGTACCAACAAGACGCCTTTCCGCTGATTGGTAACTATGTCGACTGTAGCGCTCATTCCCAGTTTCACTTCCGGGGGAGGCGGGCTAGTGAATCCGACTTTAACTTCGTAAACTACCACTCCGGTATTCTGCGTATTCACGGTTGGTCCTAATGAGATCGAGTTTACCTTACCGTTATATTGCATATCCGGAGAAGAGTCCAGGCTGATAGTTACAGCCTGCCCAACTTTCACACCGGGTATATCAATTTCATCGATTAGTGCACTGACCTGAATAGTATTTGTATCGATTATGTAAACCGGCGTGGTGACTGAGACAGCGGAAACGGTGTCTCCTTCTTTTATATTTAGATCAAGCACCGTTCCATCAATGGGTGCCAGAATTGTAGCGTTGGCTAGCTGCTTCTGATTTACCTCTATAGCTTTGGCGGCTTGTTCCAAGGACTTTTGCGCGAGATTAATGTTTCCCCTGGCCAACTCGACGTTTTGTTTGGCCAATTCGACATTTTCCTTAGCCTGTTCCACTGACTGCTGTGCGGATTGCAGGGCCAGCTGTTTTAATCTGACGTCTTCTACAACCAGGCGATCATAGGTCTGCCCTTCGATCTCATAAGTCGCTACTCCGGTGAATTCGGGTTTCACCAGCAGCTCGGCTAGCTTCTTCTGATTCCGCGCAAGTTCCATCTGATAGTTGGCTTTTTGCATCTTCCAGTAGGTCGCCCCTTCCGGATCACTGCGTAACTGAGCGTCCTGGGTCAGCAGTTCGGCATACAGGATTTGCGTCTGCGCTTTGGTAATATCGTCCTTGATATCTTTCACCACTTTTATCCTGTCCAGGTTAAACTGGGCTAATGACACGGATGACTCGGATTGAATTTGAGCCGTCTGAGCTTGAGTCTGGGCGATCTGAGCTTGAGCTAAGGCAGCCTGAGCTTGAGCTAAGGCGACCTGCCCCTGGGCTACCCCTACTTTTGCCTGTGACAAAGCAAGCTCCAGATTATCCGTTTCAAACTGGGCCAGGACTGATCCTTTGGTGACCCTGTCCCCTTCTTTAATATTCAGTTTGACGAGCTTTCCTCCGGTACCGAAAGAGGGCTTGGCATCAACATCTACTCCAACTTTACCGCTTCCGTTGGCTTTGATAGTCAAATCGCCGCTGGATACAGGTATCTTCTGTTGGTTCTGGGAGGCATTTGTCCCCAAACCACACGCAGGTACTGAAAGAACCATTAAAACGACCAACAGAGCAATTGAAATAAATCTCCAACCACGCATAGTATCATCTCCCACCAGTAGTATTCCTCATTATCATATTATATTTGCCTTCATTTGGCTAATCCTGGGTCTCCACATCACTGTTATGCTTGCGCCTGCAAACTCACTAATTCCAGAACATCGTTGCTTTCAAGGTTCGATCGAAGAAACCTGAAAAAGTCTCCAATAGCTCTCCCACACTCAATAGGGGAACAAAAACTGGTATCTACAACTGAATGCCTATTCTTTGTTTGATCTAAAGCGTTGATTTAGATAGATCTCTCCCCGGGGAATCGATTGCACTACTTTCTGTCTTGCGGAGCCCTTTCAGGATTTCTACAGTGGTTATCTTGCCCATTCCATTAGAACCAGGCATGCCAAATATCTCACCTTAAAAATTATGTCATCTACAGCTCTGGTAGGTCTTGATCAGGTTATTAACTTCAATCACCTCACAATTTCCCTTTGTTTCCTCTGAATTTGTAGCAGCTAGAATACCCGACCCACCGATAAGTTCAATGCTAAAACCGATCAATATTAAGCCGCCTGGTTGGATTTGACTCTTATTACTTCACCGGTAAACCCGTTTACCGATACAGTATCCCCATCTGATAATCCCCATGCATCATTAATGGCCACTACAGCCGGGATGCCAAACTCCCTGGCTACGATAGCACAATGGGATAAAAAACCTCCAGATTCGGAGACTATCGCCTTAGCCCGGGTGAATAGAGGCGTCCAGCTGATATCGGAATAGGGTATTAAGAGAATATCGTTGTCGTTCATTTTAGAGAAATCTTCCTGAGTCCTGATAACTCTCAGTGTTCCCTCAGTAAAACCCCTGGAAACTGGTACTCCCTTAATAATATCAGATGATCGTTTGCCCTGAACAAACTGTGGTAAAGAATCGCCGATTATGATTTCAGGTAGAGCCACGGTCGAACAAGCGGACATCTCCGACTTGATTTTTTGACAGAGTGTTGAACACTCAGCGGTAGCATTACTTTTGTCGATGATCTCTTCGATCTGTTCCAGCCGCAGATAAAATATATCGTCTTCTTCAAGAATATAGCCCTTCTCTAAAAAAATCCTGGCTAAACGCTGAAAGCTTGGCCGGAAGAGTCCGTATCCGAAATTATATATATAAGTAATTTTCTCCCTGTTCGTAAAGGCACGGACTGCCAGCTTGTATATATGATTAAGTATAAATTTTTTCCATGTCAAAATCGGTAGCTTGCGCATAATGTCCAACCATTGAGATTCATTGAAATGATCTTGGGGACGGAACTGCTTAATCATGTTTAACACCAACTCGGGGTTTTCTCTGAATGTTTTCTGGGACAAGTCTACTGCACTTTCGCTATAATGGCCAAAGGAGTGAAAGAATTCCAGAATACCGGACTTGAAATCGTAGCGTTTATCTTCTCTTATCCAGTATTCCAGACCACGATTCTGAATCTCTTCTTTTTCTTGAGAAGGCAAGTTTTCCCAGTACTGCTTCAATTTTTCCAAGGCCTGATTTAAATTTACACCACTCGTTTTTTGGGGATCAGGAGCAACAACTATATTGCTTAAATCGATATTGTTTCTTTTTAGATACTGCCTGAATAGTCTGTTATACATTCCCGCAAAAAGCTGTGAAAGGATAGTATAATAGGATGTTTCCTGATTTAGACGCGTCAGTTCCTGTGTTGATTTAAAAAGATCAATGTCCCTCATTTTTTTCAGGTCGTTAGTGGAAATACTTTCCAGTATCAATTTTTGTCGGCTAAAAAATACTTCAGCCTGCTTCTGGAACCTGGTCTTGACTATGATAAATACCAGCAATCTAGGTAGATATTTTAGAGCTTTAAAACCAGGTTTCATTTTAAACGCCGGCGAGGATGATCCGCCCTGAAAGCCCATTAATATTTCCAGTGATTCTCGCGGCATACCTAATAATTCAAAAATGCTGCCGATTACCCCCATATTAAAATAAGCCCGGTAATAAAACGCTTTAGAAAGAAGGTGTATATCGATTTTTTCGACATCTTTGCCGAGCAGTTCCACGAATATTCTTTTCCACGAAGAGTTGACCACAGGAATATTGACCGTCCAGACCAGTGGTTTGATCATGCCAGGGAGCATTTCTTTGGACATACGATTGGAATAGATGTTTATTTTGCTTAAGCCTGTGATTTTCCTTAACTGGAGCCAGTAGATTTCCCGGCCGTCGAAAGCCCATTCCAGGTCAACTGGTTGCCCAAATTTTTTCTCTATTTGAGAGGCTTCACTTATTAATTTATTGATTACGTTGAATGTCACGCCTTCCATTGATGGAGCTTCCAGCCATTTTCCCCATTTATAAACGTAGCGTACGGGTGTAACACCTTTCTGAACCAGTAAGATTCCCTGTCCTTCCACCATTTCTATTATGGTTTCATCGAACCCGGTCACTGGATTCCGGGTGAATACTACTCCCGCCATTTTGGATTCGACCATTTCCTGAATAATCACACCTTGTCTTAATGTTAGATTGGATGACTGTACCCGTTCCAGGTAATATTGAACTTGTTCGCTGCCCATGGTTTTCCAGATGTTCTCGATTGCCTCCGATATACCGTCCAGAGAATTAATATCCAGATAGGTATTGAACTGTCCGGCAAAAGAATACCGGCTACCATCTTCCACGTTGGTGGAAGAGCGAACGGCGTATTTTTTAGTTCCGTCAAACAGTGATAGAAGTTCACGGTGGATTCTTTCCATTACTCCGGTTTTTCCTGAAGAGTAGTCCAGGAAAGCCTGGATAGAGCAAACGTAGGTTCTGGGAACATTAAATCCCCATTTATCCAATAGGTGGAGATTGTAAGATTTGGCTCCGGCTATTCCCGGATTACGAAGAGTACTCAGTCTAGAAATATACCGAGTCATGATGATCTCCTGAATTTTTCTCCATCTCAAATTGCATAAAGATCAACCGCCACTAAAAAGTCTTGTCCTTATTTTTGCTTAATCCAAGTTTTTCCATCATTTTTTGCATTCCTCTACCCATCGGCGTGGTACTATTGACCATTTCCATATCGACCTTACCCAGGCGTTTTAACCGCAGATATTGCTTCAGGTCCGGTATCATCGCTACTATGAAAAAAATATTTAATACGACCGCGAAAACCAGATACCGCCAGTCATGGAAGCGAAACCACATCCAGGGAATGATGAGAAAAATACCGGCCATATAAGCAAAGATAAAATCCCTCAGGATTAACAATCCTACCAGTAGACCAGCTGCCGCTACAGAAAATGCACCAACCCAGTCTATCACAAAGAGAGCTCCGTACACAGAAGATACTCCACGTCCTCCCTTGAATCGGTTAAAAAGCGGCCAGTCATGACCTATCATTCCTGCAATCGCCACAGTAAGAAAATACGATGGTTCCTGAAAAACCAGGCGAAATATGAGAGTCGGTATGGCGACCTTCAGCATGTCTAAAATACCTATGGTGCACCCGGCTCGAGCGCCCAGGGTCATCGAAGCTGCGGCGGCTCCTCGGGAACTGACCCGGTAGACCTCTTCGGTTCCCGGAACCGGCACTTGAATATCTTCAATATTTTTACCGCCGGAGAAGAAACGGCTAATCAATCTGGAGACCGGTACGGACCCAAATACATAACCGGATGCGATAGCTATTACCAGTATTTCCCATCTCATTTCCATTCTCCAGAACAACAGGTTTTCTTGATAGTCATAATGATTATGTATACCGCAACTATTTCCCTGCTGGCTTCAAAACAGCATCGATCTTTTCTTTAATAGCCTGGATTACCAGCGGATCGTCATTCCAGGCTCCCAAATTGCGTAGTTCTATATAAGAAGGCACTCTAGCTTTATTGACTAGCTCAGGCACGTCATATTGGCTATGCATTGCGTCAGCCGATATTGCTGCTGAAAAATACAGGACTCGCTCAACACCGCTTTCTACGAGCTGCTCGATCTTGGGTGCGGGATGAGGTTCCTTAAATTCCATCCATGCCAGCGAGAGATTTTCTCTTTTATAGCCGTTGTTTGCCAGCAAATCCAGTACCCCATTCCTGAAATTCAGCTCGTGAGTGGTTTCTGTCGGCCATTCCTTATCCCATTCACCCGGCTGTCCATGTCCGACCAGAAGAACTGCTACTTTAGATTTATCGATATCGGTAGTATTTGCATTAGCTCTTTCCAGAAACATGCGTTTGAGTGTCTCAGAGTCATATAACGGAGTGGCAAACTCTAGCGGAGTATTGTATTTTTTTTCAATCTCAAGCTCCTTAATCTGGTTCTCACCTTCCGCCGTATGATTTGACACAGTCAGAAAGACTTCGGCAACGATTATCCGGCTGGCTCTGTCATTCAAAGCCTGGATAGCGGCTNNGGCCATTCCTTATCCCACTCATCCGGCTGTCCGTGTCCGACCAGGAGAATTGCTACTTTGGATTTTACGATATCGGTAGTGTTAGCGTTAGCTCGTTCCAGAAACATGCGTTTGAGCGTCTCAGAGTCATATAGCGGAGTGGCAAACTCCAGCGGAATATTGTAGTTTTTTTCTATCTCAAGCTCTTTAATCTGGTTCT
>DEUU01000064.1 GCA_002362735.1 Dehalococcoidia bacterium UBA3254 | reverse complement strand
TCCTGATAACCATGATGATGGGGTCTGCCATTCTGGCAGAAGCCGGCCTTAGTTTTCTTGGTATCGGTATTGAGCCGCCGGGTGCTGCCTGGGGTGCCATGGTCAGTGACGGGTATAAATATCTTTTCTCTAATCCGGTACTCTCTTTTGCACCCGGTCTAGCTATCATGCTGGTGGTTTACTCCTTCAACATAGTAGGAGACGGTCTGAGAGATGCGCTCGACCCCAGGCTGAGAGGTACACTCTAGCTTTCAGCAACAGCCAATATTAATCTGGTTTGCATTCTATACATTAGGTATAAATAGAGACTTATGTTAAACCCGAGAATGTAAGTTAACGAGGTTTCAATTATGGACATAAATAAATTAACACGAGGAGGAAAAGATGGGCCAAGAAGTATACGCCCTGCCGAATGTCGCAACCCCGAGTAATCCAGTCATTTTTAACCCTGAAAAATGCAATGGATGCAATCAGTGTATTGAAACCTGTCAGGTAGATGTCTTCATCCCTAATCCCAAGAAGGGCAGCCCTCCTATCATTCTTCATCCTGATGAATGCTGGTATTGTGGCTGCTGTGTTAATGATTGTCATCGGCCAGGAGCGATTTCCTTCAACTGGCCTCTCGAACAAAGAGGCTATTGGAAGAACAAGGCTACGGGAAAAGTATCGAGAATCTAGTTATCGGGGTATAAGGCAAAGAAAACCTTATCTAAATAATAACTGAGAGTAAAAAGGAGGCTATTTGATGGCTACCTGGCAAGATTATTATAAAGAAGAAGGTCATGCGCCAGCCTGGCCTTATCCCATAAAGTATGAACAAGAGCAGGAAATAGAGACGGATATTCTGGTGATCGGCGGTGGTATCGCCGGTTGCTGGGCAGCGATTAGCGCTGCCAGACAGGGATTAAGAGTAGCCCTGGTGGAGAAGGGCGATGTGGTTAGAAGTGGTAATGGAGGCCCGGGATGTGATCACTGGTGCAATGCTCCCGCCAATCCCTTATCCAATGTAGACCCTGATGAGTGGGCCAGGCATATGACGGATCGTCCGTACTGCAATGGTATCGGCATTCAAATCCAGTGTCGCGAGGATTGGGATACCCTGCAGGAAATGGAGATGATGGGAGGTAAAATCAGAGATACCAAGGATGAATATATAGGAGCAATGGGAAGAGATGATAAAACCAAACTTATGATCTCACCTCGTTATACCAAGGTTTTTAGCTACCTCCCAGCGCCTGATCCGCCCAAGACTTTTGTCAGTAATCCGGACCATAAATTGAACAATGTGGTAATACGGGTCTGGGGTACTACTTTTAAGCCCGCTTTGAAAAAGGAATGCAAACGCCTGGGAGTGCAAATCTTTGATCGGGTGATGGGAACCAGCCTGCTTACCGAAAACGGGGTGCAGGGCGCTCGAGTGGTTGGTGCTACGGGCTTAAACAACCGTACCGGTGAATTGATGGTCTTCAAATCTAAAGCCACTATTCTCGCCACTGCCAAACAAGGGCCGATGTGGATGCTAAATACCGAATTGGCCGGCTATTCCAACATGGAGTCACGGACCAGATCAGGAGATGGGCTGATAATGGCCTGGAAAGCCGGTGCAACGCTGGCAAAAATGGAGAGCACAGGATTTCTGAATATTGCCACAGGTTTAAAGCATAAGTGGTATTCAGGGGCGGGCGATGCCAGCTACGAAAATGTACCCATTGTAGATGCTAATGGAAAAAGGGTGCCCTGGCCGGCCCAGGGTTGGAAAGATGCCGGAGCGATGCGTCCGGGCCCCGAAGGTGAGAAAGCGATCCGGGAAGGCATCCTGAAAGGCGAATATGCTCTACCTTTCTATGGTGATTTTCCCAGCATGTCGGATGTGGAACGCCGGGCCACCTGGAAACTAATGTTAGGTGAAGAGTCTACCACCAAAATCATTATGGATATGTACAACAAAGCCGGTTATGATGGGAGTCAGGACTTACTTCAGAGTTATAAATACCTTGAGGGTGAAAGTTTACCGCAATGGCGAGATGCCGGAAATGGCGGCTTACTGGTTGATTGGAACTTAAAAACCACACTCGATGGATTATATGCGGCGGGGTCACAAATGTTTTCTACCGAAGATCACAGTTACTGCGCAGCTACTGGTCGATATGCTGGTCGGAAAGCAGCGGCATATGCCAAACAGATAAGTGCGGGTAATATCTCACGAGAGCAGATTGCCCATGAGAAAGCCCGAATTTACGCTCCCATTAAACGTAATGGCGGCATGGATTGGAAGGAAATGCACGCGGGAATCGCCAGAACTATGCAATGGTACTGCAGTGAATTCAAGACCGATTTACTTCTCAACATGGGCCTGGATAACCTGCGCAAAATCGAAGCGGAATCAGTGCCTGAATTATTTGCGCTGGATCCACATAAACTGATGTGCTGTCTAGAAGATGTCAGCCTTCTCGTTAATGCCCAGATTATTCTTCAAGCTTCACTGGCTCGTAAAGCTAGCAGTGTTCCCTTGAATTTCCAGAGGATTGATTACCCGACCATAGATCCACCGGAATGGAATAAATATATGACCATAAAACTTGAGAATGATAAGGCCAAAATCGGAGATTTGCCAATGGCATTCTGGGGTAATATCAAAGAGCAGTATGAAGCTTATAATAAAGACTATACGGGGGTGTATAAGGGATAAGGCATTTTTTTTACTATCCTTGTACAGTTGTGCGTTACAGGGTCTTTTTAGAGCTTAAATAGATTTGGCTAAACTAGAACTGTAATTTCAGGGGCCTTACCTTATTAATCTGTTCGTGGGGATGATTGGCATTAATTTGAGCAGATTTTACGACAGGCCCCTGTAGCCATTATTGACCATGGGTTATAAAAAAGAGATTTATTTCAGTTCTTACTCTGTGGTCATTGCTGCCTTCTCCAGATGAACGAGTTTATTTAAACTATGTCCTTAATCTCATAAGCGTTCTTGGCCAAGAAAAAAGTTAAGGCTTCAAAAATAGTTCTGTTTCAAGCACGAACAAGGGCGTATCCAAGGATACTAAAAAAGCTTACTCATCATATATTACGAAGGATAAAAAATGGCCAGATTATTAGAAGTAAAGAATCT
>DEUU01000292.1:5223-5408 GCA_002362735.1 Dehalococcoidia bacterium UBA3254 | reverse complement strand
TAATTTTCGCAAAGGCGCTCTCTTCGCACCTGCCGAATCAAGCCCAAAAACAGGTGATTATCTGGATATGTCGCCAAGGGAGAAAACGGTTAATCTGGAGCGGCTCCAGCATACCATAGGAACAGAGTCAGGTAAGCTTGAATTTTACTCCGAAAAATTAGCCAAAGGCCCGGAGTTCCTGGCAA
>DEUU01000292.1:0-4898 GCA_002362735.1 Dehalococcoidia bacterium UBA3254 | reverse complement strand
GAGATGAAAAAAGGCGGAAAGGATACTTTCTATAGTAAAAATACCCGGATATATCCTCTTCTCATGTCGTCTCCACACTCTCTTTTCAGGGTGCATTCATTACTTGATAATCAGCAATTATTGAGCCAGGACTGTTACCGACATGCCGTCTGGATCAGTGTAGCTGATGCTAAAGCCAGAGGAATAGTCGACGATGACATGGTCAGAGTTTACAATGATATAGGCGAAATGAAATTACGGGCTTACGTTACTTCAAGGTTGGTTCCCGGGACTACCTGTGTGTTTCATGGAGGTTGGTATATTCCTGGAGAAGAGAAGACGGAGGTGATGCCGGATGGTACCGACATCAGAGGAGCCCCTAACCTCCTCATCCATAATGAGGATGTACCGGAAACTATAGTCGGTTTTTTCCCCTGTAAAGGCCTGGTCCAGATTGAGAAATGGGAGGGTAAGTAATGGTGCAGCAAGGTTTCCTTTTTGATCAGAGTCGTTGTTCAGGCTGCCGGACCTGTGCCCTGGCTTGTAAGAGCTGGCATAACCTTCCTGCTGGTCCCCTTAAATATCTCAAGATTTATGAATATGAAAAGGGTAGTTTTCCGGATGTTCGTATCCATATCCAGTGGATACCCTGTTATCATTGTGAAGATCCGGTCTGCCTCAGCAGTTGCCCTGTGAAAGCTATTTATAAGGAAGAGAAATATGGAGCGGTTCTTATAGATAGCGAGAAGTGTAATGGATGTCGTAAATGTTATAATGTTTGTCCCTATGGTGCACCCGTATTTGAAAGCGACGCCAAAAAGATAAAAGCTCAGAAATGCGATATGTGTCTTGATCGTCTGGGGCAGGGTTTAAAACCGATCTGTGTCTTAGCCTGTCCCAATCGGGCTCTGGATTTTGGTAACCTGAAAGATCTTATTTCCAGGTATGGTAATAATCGAGATCTTGAGGATCTGCCAAAGGGCCAGATCACGAGTCCGGCGGTCATATTTAAATCGCGTATTGCGAAGCGTCAGCTTGTTCCTTATGATTCACAAAGAGCTCTGGAACTTTTAATGAAGAGGGAGCCGTTGCCGAGGATCTATAATTCTCCATCTGATGTAACTGAGATTCCAGATGGGATGGTTGGCCGCGACCGATTAACTCTTAAGCATAAGTCAGCTTCAGATCTGATGCGGTTCACCAGAAATGATGAGGGCTGAATTTACAAAGGAGTTAGCTTGCAATGAAAAGCATAGTTATCTACTTCTCACAGACTGGCAATACCGAGAAAGTGGCGCTGGCAATTCAAAAAGGTATCCGACAAGTCTCAGGACATTGCGATATAGTTAAATTGAAAGAGGCTAATCCAGGAGTCTTGAATCAGTACGATTTAATCGGCCTGGGCTCTCCAGTTCTCGGCACGAAGGTAACAGGTACGGAGCCACCTAATATTGAGGCTTTTATAAACAACTTTCATTTCATGGGTGGAAAACACGCTTTTGCTTTTTGCACCCACGGCACCCATTATGAAATGTTTTTCCCCAGAGTAATTCGCTTTTTGAAACGTCGTGGTATGGTTGTGATTGGCAACCGGGATTGGTATGGCACTGTTTTTATTCCGGAGATGCCTAAGCCTTATCCGACGGATGGCCATCCTGATGCTATCGATCTGAAGGAAGCCGAGGAATTTGGCAATGGGATGGTTGAACGCAGCCAGAGGATATCTTCAGGTGAGACAGGACTTATCCCACCGGTCCCGAAATTGCCCCTCCCTGTGGAACCGCCTAGAGAGGAAGGCGAACCATATTTTTTTGACCACAAGTTCTCAGAGTTAATGAAATATCATCCGGAGAAATGTAGATATCCTAAATGCCAGCTTTGTATGGAGAATTGTCCTGTTTATGGCATTGATTTAACCATGCAGCCTCCGGTTATTGCTAAACCCTGCATTAATTGCGAGCATTGTGCTGAAATCTGTCCTACCGGGGCCCTGGACGGCTCTGATTTTTATAATTTTGCGAGCCCGATTTTAGCCAGGAATACCAGGAAGTATTTGATGTCAGATCTGGCCAGGACAGAAGCCAATGGACACTACAGGCCACTGGTACCGTTAGACAAAATTGGAACTGGCCTTCCTCTCTATAAATCCCATCCGAAGCATCCCCGGTGGATCATAGGTAAAGGACTTAGTTAACTCTGGTCTGTTAGTCGATCTTCCACAGTATCCGCCGATGAATTTTAACATTGAACATCTTCTGCTACCAGTGCCGGACCACACTCGGCCATCGCGTTCTTGACCTCCGGCGACATTTTCATCTTTCGGATCTTCCCTGTTCTGCTTAACTTGATCACCCTATAGCAGAAGCCTATCAGTTAACTGTAATATCAATAGTCGTATTCTCGAGTGGCAGCGTAAGAGATGAGTTGTCTTTGACGATTGTAGTGGTATCGGGATTCGAGCTCCGAAGATATCTCAGCTTCACATTAGCAGTATCCGGTATAGCAGATGTAAGTGTCAGTTGGATTAATTTAGCCTCAACCCGAGTAACTAAATTAATGCCTACCGGCGAACCATCAACCAGCACGGAGAATCCTGTTATTCCGGAGATAGGTGTAATATCGTTTCCGCCCCTGTGCATGATGTAAACATCAATCGTATCACGGGTTCGAGAAAAGTTTGCTTCAGTAATAGCCGGACCCCTGTAAAACGGAGACGCACCAAAATAATATTTGATCGTTTGCGCCACACGCTCACCGATGGCATTAAGACCTTTAGTCGTATAATGCACTGCATCGAGTCGGGGCTGATCCATGGCCGTCGCTGCCATAAAAATGTTAACACCATTGTCCAGGTCGTGTTGCGCATCACGAACTGCCAGAACATCTGCCTCAGTGCGGGTGTTTGTTCCAAGCTGAATAGTACCTAGCTGACAAAAGAAGATAGGAATATTGGTATATAAATCCTCGCGGTAATGGCCGATTAACGTGGCGAAATCTGCCTCGTATTGGGCCTTGGTTCGATGGGCATTGGTATCCGCTTCACCCTGATGCATGATGATAAGCTCGACACCGCCAACATTGCGCGCTTTTGTTATCGATTGGCCATAGAGCGTGGTAGTATCATAATGGTTAGTCGGATTGCGATACGCCCATTGCGAATACAAGTTAGTGCCATCTTTTGGCGCAGGGACAAAAGCGATTGGGAAGGTGAAGGTCTGTAAAAGGGAATTGGCTAGAGCTGGGATCATCGAGCCACTGGCAGTAGCATTATCATTATCCACCGCCCCCGTGGGACTGTCATTATCATAGGGGTCAGTCAGGTGCTCCCATATCCCTGCGTTGCTGAAATTTACCGCCAGGTCGGAGCTTGCAATGGTATACGGTGGTTGGCCGTGGCCTGACATATTGGATTGGCCTATACAGAGGATAACCATGCCCACCCCCCATTTATTGGTGCTACGACTGGATCCCAGTACAGACCCTGTGTTGTCAAGGGCTCGAATTTCGATATTATACCAGCCCCCCTGGGGAACAATGAGGTTACCGGAAAAACTTCCTCCGCCCGGCGTGGTATCGATCGTCGTCCAGTCTACCACTGGATTATTAGTCCCATTCTTCAGTATCCGCGCATCCACGTGGTTCCAGTCCATATTTGAATAAGTTCCGCTGACGGTCACACTTTTGGATGTTCCGCCAATATCCCTCTGGAATACCCGGTAATCAGGAAAGTCGTTTACCGTGATTATGGATGTTGGGGTGCTACCTCCAGTGGTTATCGTGGCCCGCATTACATAAGGACTGCTGTTGTAACCGGTACCACTCAAGCTGAATTGCCCTGGTAGTGTTCCGTACCGGCAGCTAACCCAGTAATGCGAACCAGTTGGTTGCCAGCTCTGGTATCTAACCCCATTTTGATTCTGCAGGTCAAACGCCAGCCAGTAATAGGTGTTTTGTGTCACCGGTAGATTTAAACCCTTTATTGATACCCAGCCATTTGTCACATTGGCTTCGCCGGCATCCAGGAGCCTGCTGCCCGGTTTCCTGTTATTATCGGAAAAGACTCCCAGCCTTACCTTGCCATTTGGCGTGGTATCGTTAAAAAGGATCTCGAGTCTGGTTAATGTTCCCGTACCGACATTATTCTGAAACCTCATGACATTAAGAATATTAGAACTCTGATTCCCAGTTCCGTTCCCGCTATTTAGACCAAAGGTGGCTGTCGCTGCGGAAATCTCCCAAGGTATGGTGGCGAATACCATTAACATGATTATAAGCAACGCAATTGCCGGACAGAGGTTATTCTTTAATATTTTCTTCATGGTATACACTCCTGCATTTGAATGAGTATTCTTAATAACGTCGTTATCTCATTCCAGCAAAAATACCTTTTTCACTTAGGATGCTTTTCCAGACCTCCTTCTATGATCCGCTCCCATATACTTCAAACTCATAGTGCGAGGACCGGGTTACGGGGTACCACGGGAGACCGGTATAAGTAATCCTGACATACCGCCCTGGGGTAGTGTTAAAGCTATCTTGTCGAGTCTGTGCGGTACTGGTGGTCGTGGTCTTATTGACCACAGTTGTCCAGTTGATGTTGTCTGTCGAGACCTCGATTTTGTACCTGTAATTGCGGGCAAATTGAAACACTACCTTAGTGCCCTTTAGCATATACGTATTCCCCAGATCCACTTTCCACCAATGATTCATCCGGCTATCATTGGCGCACCAGCGTGTTGATGAATCGCCGTCGTTGCCTTTACTGGCGATATTCCCCGCACTGGTTTGTTGACTATCGGAGGTGGTCGGTTTATTTAACGCCAAATTGGCAATGTGAGTAAAAGTGGCTGTCTCCACCACTGCATTGGCTGGCATTGTAAAGGTCAGGGCAGCATTTGTACCGCTATAAGTACCTGCCC
>DEUU01000012.1 GCA_002362735.1 Dehalococcoidia bacterium UBA3254 | reverse complement strand
CAAGTTGGAGCCCCATGAAGAAACCGTCCGGCTGCGAAGAACTTAAAGGTGTGAAAATCAAGAAGAAAAATAATGACGAAGGGGGTGTCGATCCTCAGATGATAGCCGCGACCAGCATCATCGGAGATAAAATAATAGGGACCGACCGGAAGGAACTGGGAAAGATCGAGGAAATCATCATGGACCTCTCCGCAGGAACTTTGACCTACGCCGTCATGTCTACCGGGGGTGTATTCGGCCTGGGTGACAAATTCTTTGCTGTTCCGTTCAGCTCATTGACTTATGATATTGACGAGAAGGTATTTTACCTGGATATGGACAAGCAGAGACTGAAAAAACTGCCCGGGTTTAATAAATCCGAGTGGCCACGTCGAGCCGATTGGCCTCTCCGTTAAGAACTCGAATGCTAGTGGGCGGTTTTAGATTCTACGGAGCTTTTGATCAGGAAAAATCCTCCGTCCAGATTATCCAGGTAGTCCAGATGGTAATCTCGAACGTGAGTGATACTGCCGGTATCGGTGAACAGTTTTACACCTCCCAGATCGATCACCATATCTCCCACGCGCTGACGGTCAAATTTCATATTTGACGTGATTTTCCCTGATTCGTCGGTACTAACTTTGATCCTGAAGCCGATTCCGGCATCAAGACATTTCTGAATCAACTCTTCTCTCAGTTTTTGAACGGCCCTCGTGCTAACTTCCATCATTCCACGTCCTCCTCCAAGTCCAAATTGATTAGCATTACGGCTCTTATTATTTTCAACTTTTAACTCTGTCATCATTTTAGCCTGTCTGAAAAATCCACACCATACTTCATTCGGGCTATTTTTGCTTAAGAAAAAGAGCAATCTTACGATAGCCCTTTTGGATATATCCGCCTGATCAAATCATCATCCTTGCCAGTCTGATTGTGTAGCGGTTGTAATTAATCTATGTTAAATAGCTTCTGCGGCCAAACATGTCTGAGTAGACCGGCTGTGAGTATCTTAGGGCTTAATGCGAGAGATGCCATCCGCCGGATTACGTATTTAAAATCAAAAAACTTAACAAAATAAATCGGGATAAGGGACACCAGTACTAAGTATCTTCAGCAAAATACCGTTCCCAGATTAAACCTCTGTCGCTTTAAGCGTTTTTACGGCCACTTCTGACTCTGGATTTTCCAGGATGCTTCTGATTTTCCATTGTCTTAAGGAGGTCCCGGATATACGAAGCTTCGCCGGTATGCTGATGTCCGTCGGCCAGAATACTGACTAAACGTACTCCGACCGTTGGCAGGGGTTGAAACCAGGGTTCGTTTAAAACCCGGTCCAGATCAAACGGAGTGATCTGACGGATATATTCCCTGGACTGCCGGGTGACAGCCTCTAGATATCTTAATAATACGGATACCCCGGGTGACCTGAACGCGGCGACAAAACGGATGCGTCATCATGAGCCGAAATTTTCGGCAGGGTCCTATCATTCACCTAACATCTAATTTTGAATTGTTTGGGAAAAGGGGTATTAGTGGTTGTCTCAAGACCGATCCTGGATTTCCGATCGAATTATAAATGATAAAATAAAGGATCCTGAGGTTTCAGTTTCCAAGGAGTTGCCAAATTGAGCTTAAGTATTTATGATTATTAGCAGATGTTTTTCAAAGAGGGAGACTATGAATCTGAACGTATTATTGAATCTGGCGCTGCCTGTAGGAATCGGTATCGTGGTTATCGGGGCACTATTTTTTCTGCGCCGGCTTCTCTATAGTTTTATCCATAAAATGACCGCTAAAACCAAAACGTGTTTCGATGATATCATGGTGCATGAGACGCGTATTGCCACACTTTTCTGGTGCGTCTGGCTGGGCATCTTCGCCGGATACAAAATCGCGGTTACTCCCGAAGCCTGGATAGAAACTGAAACCCGAATCATATCAACGCTTTTTGTGGCTCTGGGTATTTATACGGCTATCACGGTTATCATGGCTGTTTTAAAATGGTACAAAGCGGAGATATGTCCCATGACCAATACCAGTCTGGATGACATCATCATGAGTACTCTCATTTTCGGTGTCCCGATTGTCAGCGGTATTCTCGGATTGATCCAGCTTCTGAATATGTGGAATATCAAGAATGATGCGGTCAATAACTGGCTGAACCAGCACCTGGCCGGGCTGGCTTTTCTGGTTATCCTGGGAATTGTGTTAATCATGCTGACCATCCTGATTGTTCCGAGAGTGATCCATACCGTCGTCCGTAATTCCGGCGTCGAACAAACAGATGAGGAACTTAAAAAAAGATCGGATACACTGGTTAGTGTTATTAGTACGACCCTCCAGATCGTGATTATTTTCATTTTTGCATTAATGATCATCATTCAGCTCTGGAAAGATTGGGCGGTAATTACTCCGGTTTTGACATCTACAGCCGTAGTGGGGGTGGCTCTGGGCTTCGGCGCCCAATCTCTGGTTAAGGATATTCTGGCGGGTTTGTTCATCATTATGGAAAACCAGTACCGTAAAGGAGATGTCGTCAAGATTGCAGATGTTTCCGGGGTGGTTGAAGAGATTAATCTAAGAAGGACGATTCTGAGAGATCTGGATGGGATTACCCATTCTGTCCCGAACGGAGAGATTCGCGTCTCCAGCAATTTTACAAAGCAATGGGCCAGAGCCAATATTAATATCAGCGTATCTTATGATACGGACCTTGATAAGGCGATGGAAGTAATCAACCGGGTAGGTAAAGAGCTCGCGGAAGATCCGCAATGGGCCCCGGCAATAATAAGTCCTCCCAGGGCGATCAGAGTGGATAAGCTGGGAGATTCAGGGATCGAAATTAAAGTATTGGGAGACACCAAGCCCATCCGGCAGTGGGACGTGATGGGTGAATTACGTCTCCGGTTAAAGAGGGCTTTCGATAAAGAGGGCATAGAAATACCCTGGCCACACACTAAAATTTATTTCGGAAATGCACCGCCACAGATTTTTCCGAAAGAACAGGGAATTGATACTGAGCACATTACACCAGCCAAAAAGCTTCACAACTAAAGGTCGGCAGGGTTCTTAACGGTCAGGGAAGAAAGGTACAATCCGTCAACTCGCACTCCGCGCATTTGCCCTGGGTACAGAGAGTCTTATAGATTTGGATGAGCCCTTGCTGCAGCCGGGCGGAATTTACCAGTTGGCGGTCAATGTTCATTTGATTTAGCATGTGCCGCTCGAGAGAGTTCTCCGGAAGTCTGGGATAGTGTCGAAAAATTTCTCTGGCGGCCGACGCCAGTTCGAGCTTCGCGTTGATGCGGCTCCAGGCCGTGAAAAAGGGTAAAACCACATTGACCAGGATCTCTCCCGCTCTTCCACTTCCCAGAAGGACGGGGCTCTTTATCTCTTGAAAAGGTCCGAATTCATTTCGGTTCGCCCAGTAACCCTCAGCAGTGATTATCAGGGCAGGTTCCAGCGTCAAATGCGCCCGGGAAGCATCCGTCTGGCAGATCAGATCCTCAAAAGTCTGCAGCCAGCCTTTGTCACGATTGCGGAGGAGCAGGTAGCTCAGAGCCGCGATCCGGCGCACCGGATAGTTCTCCGGCCGGACTTTATATAGGTCCCACACCAGGGGACAGGAATCTGTAAGCGAAAAATTCAACCATCTTGTTTCGAGTTTATCAATATATTCGTCTCCTGGTATATTCAAATGACGCTGTGAAGGCAGCAGACCGCTCAGCCCCCATAAAACGGACTGCCAGCACAGCAGACGTTCGGCTGCCGAGTTTTCTCCGGCCCCCAGTTTTACCAGCCATTTTAAAGGAGCTCTATCCGCCAGTTGCCGGAAGGGGACTTTGTTTCTGGTGTATCCCAGTGCTTCGAGGATATTTTCATAAAGCACCTGATCCGCTTCCTGGAAGCCGAGTTCTGTGGAATAGCGCTGAACCTGTCTCTCAAAGCGTTCTTCTCCGGCTCGCCCCAGTATTTCAGTCATATTCTGATGTCTGCCGGTAGTGTCACACCGGTGTGCTAATTTTGAGAAACCTTCCCGCTTTTGTTGGTGTATCAGGCGATCCAGAATTACCGTGGGAACCGAGCTGCCGTTTTGTAACCGGGTTATAAAGGCCCGGCCTCCTTCCAGGGCGACATGCAGTACTACCTGGTTGTAAGCAGGGTCCAGGTGATGTCCGTGAGATTGCCAGTTGCTGGCATGCGTATGGATTTCGATGCATCCGGATTTGTTTTCTTGTCCGATTGTCACCAGTGCATCCCGGAAATCACCGCCCCGGCTGTCATTAATCCTCCCTGGATAAACTACTTCTATCGGTCTGCCGGACAAATCAATCAGACAGCTCTTCAGGGCTAATCTCTCCTGCCAGAGGCGGATCGCTTCTATCTCATTGATTTCTCTGACTTTTGGTGACGGCATTTTATTAAACGAGCTAAATGTTGTAGATAATAAGTTTTATGTCGTAAGTTCCCATCCCACTTTCCCAAAAACTTAGAACGTAAAACTTGAAACAACTCCCTCACTCCTTTTATATATTACACGTTACCGTGTAATTGTCAAGTGAGTCTTCTGATTTAGGTAAAATGGACGGACTAGGGTTTGGCTTCGTATTTGAAAGCGGCTTTTTCTGCGATCATGGTAAGTAGTGTGGCGGAAGCCCCACGGGGCTGGTACATTCCGGTCTCCCACTCACTGATAGTCTGCTGGCGTGTCCCCAATTGTTCGGCGAGCTCTTGCTGGGTCAACTTCAGGTGATGACGGAGAGCCTGGATGCGTTCTTTATCCCACTGGGGACGTTCGGCATGATACTTGTTGGGCATAACCGGATTTTACACGACCCCGGGTAAGTGAGTCAATGAAAGCGTGAAAAAGCCGTTAATAGCGTCATATCGGCTAAAAACAAGGCTTGATGAGTAATTATAAGGTTTAAACATTACTCTCATTCGCTTTGGCTTACTCAAATTAAATAAAATTTCTTTTTTTCCTATTTGCACGATATAGACATCTGCGCTATGATTATATTTAGCAGTCTTAAGCCGAGACTGCTAAAATATTTAATATGAGACAAACAAAATTGAGGAGGATAGAGAATGGCAGCAAAATTACAACCGTTGGCTGACCGTTTGGTTGTCAAGCCCATGCAGAAGGAAGAAATGACCAAAGGTGGAATTTATCTACCGGATACCGCCAAAGAAAAACCCCAGGAAGGAGAGGTCGTTGCCGTGGGTCCCGGAAGAATGACCGATGAAGGAAAGCGCATCGAGATAGACCTTAAGGTCGGTGATCGCGTCATCTATTCCAAATACGGTGGGTCTGAAATCAAGATAGATGATGTGGAAATGATCATCCTTCGCGAAAGCGATATTCTGGCAAAAAAAGTATAACTATAAATTAACGGAGGTTGAATAAAGAAAAAATATGGCAAAGCAAATTATTTTTGGCGAAGAAGTCAGACATGCCCTGAAAAGGGGTATTGATACGCTGGCAGATTCAGTTAAAGTTACACTGGGACCGAAAGGCCATGCCGTCGCCCTGGACAAGAAGTGGGGTGCTCCCCAGGTCGTCGATGATGGCGTGACTATTGCGAAAGAGATCGAATTACCGGATCCGTTTGAAAATATGGGCGCTCAGCTTGTAAAAGAAGCTGCTACCAAGACCAACGATGCGGTGGGTGATGGAACTACCACTTCAACGATTCTGGCCCATGCTCTGGTTACCGGCGGCTTCAAGAATATTGCAGCCGGGGCTGACAATATGGCTCTCAAGAGGGGTATCGAGAAAGCTACCAGGCGGATTATCGAAGAACTCAAGAAGAACTCTACCGAAGTCAAAGGTAAGGAGCAAATCGCTCAGGTCGGTACCATTACAGCCAAGGACAGCGAAATCGGTAACCTGATCGCTGATGTGATGGAGAAGGTCGGCAAAGACGGAGTCATCACTGTTGAAGAGTCAAAAGGGACCCAGTACGAGACCGAGTTTGTCGAGGGTATGCAGTTCGATCGCGGTTA
>DEUU01000287.1:1056-4003 GCA_002362735.1 Dehalococcoidia bacterium UBA3254 | reverse complement strand
GAGAAAATAGGAGTTCCGGTATCGTAGCACGTATGTTCCTTCATGTCAAGCGGTACAAACGTACTGATAGATGGGGGTTATGAGACCCCCTAAAATCCCTCTAAGGAGATTGACTGATTTTACTCCCGGATCACGTAGGACAGGTTGCTGCCGGGGATAATCAGTGCGATAAAAGCGGATGTTCCTGAAAGACGACTTGATACAGTGGATAAATAATTGCTGAATTCGTGTCTCATTATTGTTTCTACCGTTGAAAATGTCACAAAACGTGATAAAGCATAGCCTGTATCGGGGAAATACAAGTAAAGGCCTGGCTCGTCCTACGGTGTTAGTCTGTTGACACCCCTATATAAATACGTAACTTCCCTTACATTACTTACATTAAATATTCTCATTAATATCCGAGTTGGTCCGGGTGCAAAGCCCCCGTGCGGCGGGCAACCATATTTGAAGAAATCAAGGTAGCTTTCAAAAGGTTCTATCTTGAATCCTTTTTCTTCAATCTGAGTTCTGAGCTTTTCATAGTTGTGTTCCCGTTGAGCCCCACTCGTGATTTCGATTCCTTGGAACAGGAGATCGAAGCTCCTTGTCAATGTAGGATCAGAGTCGAGTTTCATGCTGTAAAACGCTCGTGCCGATGCAGGCCATTCATGAATGAAGACAAAATCATGGCCGGATTTTTGGCTGACATATTGGGAAATAGCCCGTTCTTCGTCGGGATTCAAGTCCTCACCACGATCACCAACGATCCCCAGTTGAAGAAGAATTGTCTTTGCCTCTCGTAATGTCAATCTAGGGAAAGGCGTCGTTGGTACGATAATGTCTTGTCCGGAAACCTTCTTGATCTCGTCTCCATACCGGGTTTTCACTTCCGTAAACATGGTGACTATCATTTTTTCTTCTTCATCCATCAAATCATGGTGAGAATCAATAAACGACATCTCAATATCGTACATGGTGAACTCGGTATCATGCCTGGATGTGAAGGATGGATTCGCTCTGAAAACGGGACCTACCTCGAAGACCTTTTCGAATCCGGCAGCCATCGCCATCTGTTTGTAAAGCTGGGGTGATTGGGCAAGGTAGGCAGTGCGATCAAAATATTTGATTTCAAAGAGCTCCGATCCTGATTCGGTTGAAGTGACCAGTGTTTTTGGTGAATGGATTTCGATGTATCCGTGAGAAATACAGTAATTCCGAAATGCCTGTTCCAAGGTAGTCCATACTTTGAAGATCAGTGCTTTCTCAGGTTTTCGCAGGTCGATCCAACGCCAGTCAAGACGCAACGGTAATTCGGCTTCGTTTCGTCCCTTTTCAACCACCTGAATCGGTAATTCAGGCCGGGCTGCGGATAATATTTCCAACGTTTCAGCCGTGACTTCAATACCACCCGGGGCTTGCTTCTCAGTTTTTACAATACCGTTGATCTTGACTACAGATTCTAGAGATAATCCTCCCGCAGTCTGAAAAGTTTCAGTCTTTTCCTTAAGTACGACCACCTGGATAATACCAGTGATATCCCTGATATTAATAAACCTGATCCCACCCTGGTTCCGAAGAGCGTGAACCCATCCGCAGATAGTCACATTCTGCCCTGACTGTTCTTTGAGTTCATTGATCATTACCCTTTTCATATACCCTCCTTTGCGAGAGACTTCGAAAAAGGAATCGCCCCTACAGGATCGCTAAGTATTGTGAAGCGACTCCTGTAGGGGCGACTATGATCGCGGTGCCACCCTACTTTATTCTTATCGAGTGATCCGGATCCGTCCGACACACTCTTTGTTCTATTACGGGAACTTCCCGGAAGGTTCTACTTACCTCGCGGCTTTCTTCCTTCGGCTCGACTGTGTTAGCAGTGTCATTGCCTTTAACGGCTCATGTTATCAGAGATAATTCATTCCTGCAATACAAATTGGCTAAAAGTTTAAACCAAATATTGAACATTACTTCGAAAAGTTGGAGTTAAATCCATTCCAGGGAGTTATCAGTCAATGCCCCGCCCGTATCTCCTGTATTGACAGTACTGATAGGTTCTATTAGTAAAACCGTGCTAATTTGAGTCGAAATTGTCCTGTGCTCAACTCCCTTTGGGTTAATGAAGAATTGGCAAAAATAGCTGTCCCGTGTCTTTTTTACTGTGGTGAAGAAGACCCTTATTATGAAGGCGCCAGGGATTGTATCAAGCATATGCCAAATGCCAGGTTAGCCTCTTTCCCCGGTATGAATCACGGGAACATAAAAGCGGAATCCGTACTTCCACATGTAAAGCAATTCTTGTTCGAGATGACTAATAATTAAAACATCGATGGTTTACAGATACCAGTTGTTTTGATTTCCTCGTGACCTTCCTAAAGAGTTTATGAGTAGAGTACTTGTTTGTGTATTCCGGTGTAACAAACCGGTTGTTCGGGACAAACCGGCCACCCCCTGGTTAATGGTGGGGAGGGGTGGAGATAAACTGGATACCGCCAACTACGTCTTGTCCAACCGTAGTGGGACTATGGGCCGGGATGACGAAAAGGACAAGCGAGACGTCTGTCCTACCAGGGAAAATAGGCCGGGTTTGGGGTGGGAGTAATAAGATATTGGATTTTACTAAAACCGGTAAATGTTTCAATATAGTCTCAGGTAATTGCTCAGGTAGTTGAGCCTTGGGGTATCGCGATTCGTTATGGTACAATTCGTCCATGTACAACCCGGAGTATACAAGACGATTTTACGACGCCTACGGCGAACGGGAATGGGTGCGTCTCGAACGGTCCGCTTATTTCCGGCTGGAAGCTATTACACATACCGACTTTATCCGCCGCTACGTTAAAGCAGGAGATAAGGTACTGGACGCGGGCAGCGGCCCGGGACGTTTCAGTATACTGATAACGGAGATCGGAGCTGCGGTCACAATACTGGATATTTCTCCGGAACAATTATCACTGGCCAGGCAAAA
>DEUU01000287.1:511-795 GCA_002362735.1 Dehalococcoidia bacterium UBA3254 | reverse complement strand
TTGACCGAGGCCGGAATGCTTAATAATGTAGCACAATTTTTGGAGGCGGATATCGTCGATCTTTCCCGGCTACCTTCCAGCCATTTCGATACCGTAATCTGTTTTGGCGGGGCATTATCATATGTTTGTGAGAAACGCCAACAGGCGGCCGACGAACTAATCCGGGTAACAAAGCCAGGCGGTACGATTGCCGCCAGCGTTATGAGCAGGCATGGCGCAGTCTTGAGCGTGGCGAGACAACCTGAACTTAGATATCTCAGGGAACCATCCAACCGGGATATCGA
>DEUU01000287.1:0-171 GCA_002362735.1 Dehalococcoidia bacterium UBA3254 | reverse complement strand
AGCGCCGGAATTGCTCATGCACCCATGCATCTGTACACGGCACAAGAACTTGCAGAACTGTTCATGGGCTGTAAGATATTGCAGACTGCCGGTTGTTGCGTGACCCTTTCCGAACATCTGGGAATCCCGGAAGAACTGAACGAAGAACCAGCATGGTCCACCCTGGTAGAG
>DEUU01000295.1:775-4295 GCA_002362735.1 Dehalococcoidia bacterium UBA3254 | reverse complement strand
TTCATAATACAGGCAAAACGGACCAGATTTTCGCCTGCCGGTCCTATCAGAGTAAATTGAATATGCTCATCTCCCAATTCAGAACGGATAGCTTCCTGGGTCTCTTTTGTCTCTTTCCCCCAAAGATGCCGGGCATCCTTAATTTCAGCTTTTCCATCATGAATCCATAAATATTCAGGGTGGTCAGCTTTACCTTCAACGATAATAGCATCAAAACCAGCCCGTTTAAGCTCTGCCATCCAATATCCCCCACCTTCGGATTTCGCAATTCCTTTGCTTAATGGGGATTTAGCTCCGACACAGTTACGGGAGGCGCCTGGCAATAACAGTCCGGATACCGGCCCAAGGGCAAAAATAAGCTTGTTTTCTGGAGATAAAGCATCTATTCCCGGCTTAAGCTCCTTCCAGAGATAATAAGCAACAAAACCGGCTCCGCCAATATAACGTCTACATACCAGGGGATCCAGAGCTTCTTCAGCTATTCTTCCTGTAGACAAGTTCACCCTCAATATTTTCCCGTTATACCCTCCAGGAATATCACCAGCCATCTTTCATTAACCTCCTGAAATATTCGAATTCCAATTATCATAACAGGACTTGAATAATGCAACTAATAATTTAAACTACAATATCGTATTTGATAACATCCGGCAAATGAGATACAAACTTATATCCTGGCATATGGACAGGTGGAATGACACTGTAAATTATAGTGCAATCAAAGGCTAACAAGAATGGATATTTTAAAAGAGATAACTTTTATTCTATCCCTAATTCTATAAGTTTTTCCGGGAGAGGTACTCCCCTCATATCCCAACCCATCAAAGCATAATAGAATTGTTTCGCCCTCTCCAAATTAACCCGATCATAAGGCTTATCCACCAGGAATCCGCCGGTCTTAGGCTGAAAAAAACGCTCAGGCAAAGTATCATCAGCAGAAGTAAAACCTTCGCGAATATCGAACATCCTCAATAGAGTCATTGTTCTTTCTGCTGCTCTGAGCCATTCTAAGACGGTGATATCCCAACCGGTAACGGCTTTTAACAGGTCTGCCTTCTTCTGATAAGAATATTCGGGGAAAGTACACATTACCATCATATCTTCCATCATGGCTTTCTGTTGGTCGATTTTAAGAACGGCTACTTTTTTAGGGCTCATATCCCGTTTGCCCAAAGGTTTCTGTATACCCAGCATATGCAATATATCCATCTTCATATCTGTACAAAAGAAATCATCAATCATACTGGAACAATGGTCCGCCCCATGTGGATTAAGAGCATAACCCATACCCAAACCGGCCTGAGCTCTGGGTTCATGCATTCCTGAATCCACGCCCTTGACCTGCATGGCAAATTTCTCAGAGTCTTGGCCGATTTTCTTGGCCATCCGGGCACTACCCTCAGCCATCAGATTTCCAAGTGGACCCTCTCGTTTAGCAATCAAATGAATAGCTTTTAACATATCTTCTTTGTTGCCAAAACTAAGCTTAATACCATCATAGTCTTTGGCGTCAATTAAACCCTTTTCAAAACATTCCATAGTGAATGCAATGGCAGAACCGGCAGCAATGGTGTCTATTGAATAGGCTGAACACAGCTCATTGCCTTTACAAACTGCGGCAAGATCATCAACATCGCAGTTAGATCCCAATGCCGCCAGGGTCTCATACTCCGGTCCGCCATATTCAGGGTCCACATTATACGGCGCTCCAGTCTGTACAACCTTTTTACACCTGATAGGACAGGCAAAACAACCTTCCATTCTTATCCTGATGGTCTCTTTTATCTTGAGGCCGGAAATTTTTTCTACGCCGGGGAACACTCCGTCACGGAAATTGTGTATGGGTAAATCCCCATTTTTTTCACCCTGTAACATCTCCGCACCTCCAGTACCAAATTCCGATACAGGATGTGGCGGTATACTTTTTCGAATTTCCTGAATTTTTTCGGCATCTGCGATGGGAGGTAAGGTGTGTCCCCTGACAGCGATAGCTTTAAGATTTTTTGAACCCATAACGGCTCCCAATCCACCTCTACCAGCGGCATCATGTAAACCGTTCATAATACAGGCAAAACGGACCAGGTTTTCTCCGCCGGGGCCGATCATAGCTACCTGAACTTTATCATCTCCCAACTCCGCATGAATAGCTTCCTGGGTCTCCTTAGTCTCTTTCCCCCAAAGATGCCGCGCATCCTTAATTTCAGCTTTTCCATCATGAATCCATAGGTATAATGGCTTTTTAGAGCTACCTTCCACTATGACAGCATCATAGCCGGTTCGCTTCATTTCAGCCGGCCAGAAACCTCCAACTTCTGATTTTGCGACAGCTCCAGCCAGCGGGGATTTTGCTCCAACGCAGTTACGAGAGGCACCCGGTAATAACAATCCGGACACCGGTCCAAGGGCAAAAATAAGTTTGTTTTCTGGTGACAGAGCATCAATTCCTGGTTTAAGCTCCTTCCAAAGGTAATAAGCGACAAAACCGGCTCCTCCAATATAACGTCTACAAACCAATGGATCCAGAGCTTCTTCAGTAATTTTCCCTTCAGACAAATTTACCCTCAATATTTTCCCGTTATATCCTCCAGGTATATTGTCAGCCATCTTTTTAATGTCTCCTGATTAATTACCCAGCAACATGGGCTTGTTTTATTTCCAACGGTTTGTCAGATTCATAACGAACTGCAGCTTTCGTTGGCTACAGTTCAATTACCACTTCCTCTATTTAATAACCTATTCCAGCTTCAGAAGAACTGGCATCGATGTTCTTATTAATATATTGGGGAATAACTTCAATAAGTTCATCTACAGTCCATTTTCTATCTCTAAAAAGATGCTGATGCTGCGCCTTGAAATTCAAGGGTGTAGCATAGACCGCAATTTCTCCGGAACCGATGTGGAAGAATTGTCCGGTGACTCCTTTAGCTTCTTCTGTAGCCAGATAAACCACCAGTGGTGCCACATATTCGGGTCCATATATCTGGACTCCATTGACAATCTTTCCCGGTATCGGAAACAGACGTGTAGCAGCTCGGGGAGCAACTGCATTAACCGTAATGCCCTCTTTCTCCAGTTCCAGAGACAGGCCTTTGGTAAAACCGAGTATCCCTGCCTTAGCCGTAATATAAGGGACAGTAGGACCCGGTCCCAATCCGGTCGCCCAACCGGCATGGGAAGTAAAATTAATGATCCGGCCTCCGCTTTTCTGTTTAAGCATTTCCTTAACGGCTGCCTGAACACAACCAAACGTACCTTTTAGATGAATTGCCAGCATATTATCCCATTCTGCTTCTGTGACATCAACCGTAGGTTTAATTTGAAAGATACCGGCGGTATTCACGACAATATCAATACGACCAAAATTATCTATGGCAGTTTTAACAATAATGGCAGTGCCGGACATAGTAGATACACTTTCGTAGTTAGCCAAGGCAATACCACCCGCATTCTTGATCTCTTCCACAACCTTATCAGCTCCCCTCGTGCCGTCGGCGTTTTTTCCAATATCATTGACGACTAC
>DEUU01000295.1:0-530 GCA_002362735.1 Dehalococcoidia bacterium UBA3254 | reverse complement strand
TATCATTGACGACTACTTTGGCTCCTTCCGCCGCCATCGCCAGTGCTACCTCTTTGCCGATACCTAAATCGCTACCTGCACCGGTTATCACAGCCACTTTGCCATTTAAATGTTGAGCCATTATGCCTCCTTCTTAATTTAGACTTATCAAAAATAAAAACAATTATTTAAGCCCCCGGATCTTGAATACCAGCTTAGCCAGTTAATTAGAAATCAGCTGCTGAGCAGACCCGTGGTTTTGCTGTCAGACAGATGGCATCTTTTAATTACTTCATCGTCGCAGGCAACCAGAGACTGATCTCGGGAACCGCTACCAGCACAAACAGAAAGATTGCCAGTACTATGATAAAAGGAGTCTCAGAACGGATCAGCCGGCCAATCGGAATATTAAAGACCTGTCTCATGATAAATAGATTGAGCCCCATCGGGGGTGTGAGAAGACCTATTTCTGCATTTACCACTAGCAGGACCCCAAACCAGATCAGAGAGAAACCCAGACCTGAAACCAGAGGAACGAGAAGGGCGTTTCC
>DEUU01000363.1 GCA_002362735.1 Dehalococcoidia bacterium UBA3254 | reverse complement strand
TAAAACCTATCCGGTTAAACCTTAGAACTTTTCCACCTTTCGTCCAGTCAAAAAAGTACAGCAAAGCAACCTGAAAGCGGATTCCTTGATATGATCATGGATGGCTGTCAGAGTATTATTTTAGATTGCTTCGGAGAAAATTTGGGAGCCTCGCAATGACGAAATATGCGAATTGCGACTAACCCCTTATTTCACGATGAACAAGGTAGCTTCAGCTTCAGCTACAAGAGAATCATCCCGGCGTCTTACTTCTGCTTGTGTTTCCACTGTCCGGCTGGTCTGTTTGGACATCCAGGAACTGATAATAAGTGGTTCATTAATGCGGGCCATACTTTTTAAACGGATATCAATTTTAGCCGTTACACAAAATATCCCCTTGGCAAAAACGCAGTATCCCATTCCCTCATCAATGGCGGCCATCAAAGCCCCACCGTGGACATACCCCGGCCAGGCCTGATGATATTCAGTAGGCAGAAATTCACATATAGTTTTTTCGCCGTCCTGAATAAATTTAATTTTTAAACCATGAGGATTTTCTTTTCCGCAACCGAAACAGAGCGGATTGGCATTCACTTTTTCCAGATGCAACTCGGGTAGTTCCATAATCAGCTATTCTCCGAAGCTAGTCCCATTTACGTATGTCTTCAATCGTCTTGCGAGATTCCGGAATAGTTCCAGGCGATACAAACTCAATATTATCCAGTTTGACCCGGCAAAGGTCCTGAAATTTCTGATTGATTTCGCCGGCGAGCCTGTTTTTATCTTCATCCACATTTTTTAATTCCAGTTTCAACTTCATCTCATCACGATTAGCCTGACGGTCGACGAAAATTTGAAACCTGGAAACGGAATCAAAACTACCAATAACCTGTTCTGCTTGTTTTGCTACGACGAACATCCCTCGCACTTTTACAGCATCACCACTCCGTCCTAAAATTCCGGCGATTTTATAGGAAGTCCGGCCGCAGGGACAAAGCCCGGTAATCAAAGACGTCAAATCTCCGGTGCCGAAACGCAGCAAGCCCCAGGACTTATTATGAATCGGTGTGACAACGATTTCACCGACATCTCCGGGAGGCACCTGCCTTCCAGTTTGGGGATCGATAATTTCCACCACGAATTCATCCATAAGATGCAGCCCTGACTTATCCGGGCATTCATAAGCGATGGCACCGCCGGGTTCAGTCACAGCATAAGCCTGCGAAGTGGATAGATGATAAGTTTCTTCAAATATTTTTCGCAGAGAAGGCGGTAGCATCTCACCGGTAAACCAGGTCTTTTTCAACGCAAAATACCGGCTGAAATCGTGGCCCAATTCTTCGGCTCTCTTAATTAAGTTCATCAGGAAGGTAGGCGTACCGATAAAACCGTTCACTTTAAGATCCAGCAATGTTTTGATTAAAACATCCGTGTTGCCGGTCCCCATAACAACCACAGTAGCCCCGCAATCCCTCAACCCTTCGTGAAACAAGATACCTGCCGGAGACATATGGTAAGTAAAGGTGTTTACCACAATATCGCCTTTGCGAAATCCCGCGGTATAAAAAGAACGCGCGAACCATTTAATACTAGACGACTGGTATTCATAGATAGGACCCGGTGAAATGAAAACCCGTTCTACTTCTTCAATTGGGACCGAAAGCAATCCGCCAAAGGGAGGATCTTCTTTCTGAGCTTCTATCAGCTCATTTTTCCGGGTAATAGGCAGTAACTCGAGGTCTTTAACACTGTGAATGGAAAACGGACGGATGCCGGATTTATCAAGAATTTTCCGGGCAAAGGAAGAATTCCGATAGGCAAAACCCACGGTCTGGTAAAGGTTTTCATTCTGGTATTTTTCTCGCTCTTCACGAGTTCGGGTCTCTGTTTCATCAAAGTAAGAGTCGCCATTAATAACCATAATTTTATGTCAACTCCTCGCATATATTATCCAAAGGCAGTCGATAGGAGATTCATGTTAGATTGCTTCTGAGAAGAGTCACGAGCCTCGCAAAGACGGAAGAACGGATAGTGATTTGCCCTAGAGCCATCTTTTTCTTCTTCGGTAATGTTTGACTTCACGGTAGCTCTTTTTAGTACCCATCGCAGACAAGCCGATGTAGAATTCTTTTACATCCTCGTTGTTTTTCAAAAAATCAGCTGTGCCGTCCAGCACTACCCGCCCATTTTCCATGACATATCCATACTGAGCGATACTTAAAGCAATGCGGACATTCTGTTCAACGAGCAAAACCGAGGTCTTGCTTTCCGTATTAAACCGCTGGATAATATCGTAGATTTCATGGACCATTAACGGAGCGAGACCTAATGAAGGTTCATCCAGCATCATGAGATTGGGCCTGGCCATCATGGCTCTTCCAATGACCAGCATTTGCTGTTCGCCTCCAGAGAGATAACCGGCGGTATTTTTACGCAGTTGCTTCAAACGTGGGAAGTAGTTATAGACCATTTCCAGATCGGATTTAACATGCTGACGGTCTTTCCGGGCAAAGGCTCCAACGTTCAGGTTTTCTTCGACGTTCAGATGCTCGAAGACACGCCGGCCTTCCAATGCCTGAATAATACCCATTTTACCGATTTCCTCGGCATTTTTCTTATCAATCCTTGTGCCGTTCCATTCAATACTTCCGTCCGTGACTTCGCCTTCCTCAATATGCAGAAGACCGGAAATGGCTTTCAGCGTAGTACTCTTACCCGCGCCATTCGCGCCTAAAAGAGCTACGATATGCCCGTCTTCCACACTCAGGGAGACCCCATGCAGAACTCGAATAACATTAAGATAAGTTACTTCTATGTTGTTTAGTTTTAACATATTAATCTCTGTCCCCCTCCATTTTAACTGAAGGGAGACAGAGTGTACACAATTTTATTTCCCCCACCATGACAATTCTTCGTACTTGGTAACCGGAGCATCTACCCAGCTACTGACAGCCGTGAGTTTGCCGCCTTTAACAATATACATCTTCAAGGTTTTGGAAAGTCGATTGTCGCCGGGCGTGTAACTTACTGGACCGTGGAGACCCTGAACATCATAGCCACTAAGCTTCTGAATGCCCTGAGTTTCAACCACCTTCCAGGAGTTGACATCACCCTTGGCCAGAGCATCGTAGCCCGAGTTCTGGACCGCGTTTTTCAAGATCTGAGAAACGACCAGAGCCCCTGCCCACATGGATAGGTAATTTCCATCTCCCTCATCTTTAGGGTTATTTTTCTGAACGTATTCCTTGACTTTAGCCAGGCCAGAAGCATTCTCATCCCAGGTAACCCACGGACAAGAAACGTAAACACCTTCCAGTAAATCAGCCCCAGCCATATCAATCAGAGCTTTGCTAAAAGTGGCATGAGCTAGTCCAATCGTCATTTTCGGAGTTAAGCCCAGATCCCGGGCAGCCTTGAGGATAAGGTAAGTGGGTTGGTCCACACTGGAGATAAAAAGAACATCCGGGTTTAATGCTTTGATTCGAGTCATACTATCCATCATGGAAGTATCAGTGGCTGTATGCTCCTCTACATCGACCACATTAATCCCCATGCTTTCGGCTTTGGCCTTGGCAGCATCCCGGGCGCCAGAACCAGTAACATTATTTATGAGATGCAAAGCCATCTTGGGTTTACCTGAGCCTTTCCAGATGTTGGTCATATAATAATTAGCGAAAGCAATCCAGTCATCACCGTAGTCTGGCATCTGGCCGTAGATATGAGCGGGCGGTCGATAGTTGGAAGGCGTGGTGAAAGTAACCATACCCGGAAATTCAGCTCTGTTGGCAATGGCCTGTCCGTAACCCATCTCGGTGGAGGACATAGTCACGAACATCAAAGCCCCCTGATCTTTTAAGCTTTCAATAGCGGTGGTGACATTATTCGAATCATAGGCGCTATCGTACCATAAGGGTTTAATCTTGTTGCCGTTGACTCCGCCCATTTCGTTATTGATATAGGAGACAGCATCGAGAAAACCATGCTCACCGGGAATTCCTTTATAAGACACCTTTCCGGTTGACGGAGTGATGATACCGACTTTAAGTTCTTTGCCGGCGGTTGAAGTGCTCGCGGCCGTTGAAGTAGGCGGGTTACTCGTGGCGGGAGTATTTGAACACGCCGCACTCAGAGATAGAATTGAGACAATCACTATCAGGCTAACGATCAATAGAAGTATTTTTGGATAACCCTTTTTCATATGTTTCTCCTTATCATTTTTATCTTAAAAGCCTTGAGTTAAAAGCCTTGCGTTTAGAAAAAGCAGAAAGGGCTCAGACGCAAAACCGATCATTCAAGACTTCTTACCTTCCTCAGTAGGAAAACGGCCATAACCGATATGAAGCTTTAAATAAATTCCATCGGTGGGCAATCCCCCGAGGCTCCAAAATCAGGAATAAAATAATCACCAGTCCAAAAAGCATGGGAGCAATGCCGGTGGTGAACCCGCTGGGCAACATCGGAAACCATAACTTTAAGGCCGGAGATAGGAAAAGCACCCCTACCCCCAGAAGGCGGATAAAGGTAGCACCTAGAATCGGACCAAGAGTAGTTCCCAGACCGCCGATGATAATCATCCCAACGAAAAGAATGGAATCCATAAAAGGAAAATTATCGGTTGTAATTGAACCAACGGTATGAGCCACTAGCGAACCGGCAATACCCGCCAAAAAACAACCGATAAAGAAAGCCAGCATTTTATAGAAAAAGAGATTTACACCCATGACCTCGGCAGCCAGATCATTGTCTCGTATAGCGATGAACGCCCGGCCAGCACGGGTCCGGGCCAAATTCTTGGCGAAAAAGATCACTGCCACGGCAATTATCATAACAAGATAAAACTGACTGAAATTGGACTGGAAAACCAGACCGCCGATGGATGCATAAGGAGCGCTGGTCCCGTTAAAACCACCGGTTACAGGGGTCCAGTGGTTGATTACCCAGACAATAATAAACTGAGCGGCTATAGTAGTAATAGCCAGGTAAAATCCCTTCACACGAACGGAAGGCATACCAAAAATGAGCCCGATTGCACCGGCCATCAGACCGGAACAGATGAAAGCTACGGGAAAAGGTAATCCCAATTTACCGGCCAATACCGCCGAGGTATAAGCTCCGACAGCCATAAAGCCGGCGTGGCCGATCGAGAGCTGGCCGCAATAGCCGGTCAAAATATTTAACCCTGTCACGGAAATAACGGTAATTCCGATCAGGTTAAACACGCGCAGCCAGTAATTCGTAGCATAGAAGGGGATGGTAAACAGAATTATCAAGAAGCAAACTAATAGCACCC
>DEUU01000053.1:767-4463 GCA_002362735.1 Dehalococcoidia bacterium UBA3254 | reverse complement strand
CCACGCCGAGCAGGTTGGTACACTTTTCCCCATATACAACCTGAAGAATGTCATTGTTGAAGGAGACCTGGCCTGCGTGCAATTTTCTTTAAGTCTTAATCATCAAGGTACATTCATGGGTATTTCCCCAACAGGAAAGAAATTCCAGTGTGAAGGAGCTATGATCATTAAGAGGAGTGGCGATAAAATGGGGGAGATCTGGTTTTACATGGACATGCTAAACCTCATGACACAGCTTGACGCTATCCCGGCTCCTGTAAAAAAGTAAGGATAATAATAATCTACAAAAGGAAAGTAGAGGGCGGTTCTACCCCTCTCTACTTTCCTTATAGGGAAGACAACAGTTCTTCAGCCTGTTTTAAACTCGCAAGAGCTTCGCATTCCCGGCACAACCTGGTAGCCATAATGAGGGTTTCTCTGGCGAGTGTTTTTTTCGCTTTTTGCTTATACAATTGCCCCAATCCTAAGTAGACCATTGCCAACCCGCTGTTGAAACCATGTTCTTTGCAAATCCTAGCTGAGATGTTAAAGTGTATAATGGCTCTCCGGTAAGCAAAGGGTGCATGACTCAGGAGAAATACCAAGTTCTTTATCAGTATTGATATCTTAACAGGACCGGTGGGATTAGCCATCTGGGAGTAAACCGTTCCTATTATATATTCGTTAGTTGCCAGATCCCGATTTACTTCATTTTTTATATAATTGCCGTTAACTTCATTTATTGCCCGCAAACCTTGTGCCATTTGACCCTTGGATATTAAGATCACACCAAGAAATGCTGAGGTCGGCCATTCCAGTTTTTCCAGCCCGTATTGTTTACTGTGGACCACTACCTCGTGTAAGACAGTATCCGCTTCCTGCAATTTACCTGTAAGAACGTTTATATAACCGACACCAAACTGGAGTACTTCAAAATAAAATCGATCGACATTGAGCTTAAGACCTTGCTGGCAATCATCCAAAGCTTTGGATGTTTCCCCACTATTAAAATAACAAAAAGATCTTATGCAGTAGCCCAGCGCTAAGCTGCGAAGGTTACCATGGGTTTCCCCGAACTCGAGCATTTTATTGGCGCATTCGAGTGCTTTTGTGTTTTTCCCCGACGATGATAATAAGAATCCGTACCCCCCTAATGATTTGATGTATGGGTAATCGTCTCCCTCCAGTTGGCTGGAAGCTTGTATTCCTTTCTCTGCGTAACTAAACCCTTCTTCTATTCGTCCGAGTACTTCACACGTCCAGGTAAGCCAGGCGCAATTATAAGCAATAGCTTTCCGGTTATCAGACTCCTCCGCTAAAGTAAGACCTTGATGCAGATACCGGTAGGATTCTTTGATGCGTCCGACTGCATAAAGAGAGATCCCCAACCAACCAAAGAGCATTGCAAGTCGGGATTTGTTTCCGAATTCTTCGGCTTGTTTTTCATGCTTGGTTAACATATCAATGAGAGTCCTAAAATTACCTCGATAGTAATAGACCTCAGACCATTCCAGCACAATATCCAGAAGCATCAATTGGTCTTCCCGGGTTTTTACGGTCCTACCGGAAAGTATATCTGACGCTAATTTAAAATGCTGGTGTGAACTTTCGATAGCATACTGTTTGAGGGCTTTTCTGCCGGATTTACGTAGATATTCAACGGCCTTATCCAGGGCATTGCTTTGTTGGTAGTGATATGCAAGTACTTCGACAAGGTCGTCAAGTTTGTCTGAGTATAATTTTTCGATAGATTGCCCGATACTTTCATGTAATTCTCTGCGTCTTTTTTGCAATAGACCGTCATAGATTACCTCATGGATCAGGGTGTGCTTGAAGATATATTCCGACTCCAGTGAACCGTCCTTTAGGATAATGAACTCCAGTTGCTGCAGTGTTTCTAATTGGGTCTTAAGCTCATCCGGTAATTGAGTTACGTCCTGAAGGACTAAGTAGCTGAAATCACGGCCGATAACCGAAGCCACCTGCAGAGTATTTTTAAGTCCTTCGGGTAGGCGATCGACTCGTGCTGCGATAATCCCTTGAATAGTATCCGGCAGTTTAACTGTAGAGTTTATAGTATTAAGGGTGTACCGCTCTCCCTCTTTAAGTACGGAACCATTGTCCAGCATAGCATGGACGAACTCTTCTACGAACAGCGGATTACCCTCGGTCTTTGCCAACACCACTTCTCTCAACTCAGAAGCTGGCTTTCCATCAGATAGCAAAGCTTCTAGTAGTTCGCTACTGGTAGAATTCGATAGTTCCCCTAAATGGACTTCCTGGTAGTTTTGCAGGGCTGTCCACGGCGGCTGATATTCAGGACGGTACAGTAGGATAAGCAGTATCCGGTTGTTGGGCAGCTTTTCTAACAGATGACTCAGGAAATCTTCTGATGCCTTGTCCATCCAGTGCAGGTCTTCAATGATTATTATCACAGGATTTATGGAAGCCTCTTTGAGTAACAGGTTCGATATTCCTTCAAAGAGTTTAATTCTCTTGTATTGGTTTTCCATCCTTTGAAAACGTTCGTCATCAACTTGGAAAGAAAACATCTCGTACAGGAAAGGCAAATAGCCGGATAACGATTTATCCAGTTGCTCCAGCTTTTTAGCCACGCGGTCTTTGACGGCTGATTCTATATCTTCTTCTTTGATATCAAAATAAGCCCTTAATATGTCTATTATAGGCCGGTAAGGCATCAGGCTCCCATAATGGAGGCAGTGGCCTTCCAGATACGTGAGGTTTTCGGATTTCAGGCTTCCTCTGAATTCGCGGAGTAGTCTCGATTTACCGATTCCTGGCTCTCCTGTGATGCCCACTATTTGACTGCTACCATTTTTGGCCTTCTCAAAGGCTTCCTGGAGGATTTCTAGCTCATTTTCTCTGCCTACGAATCGGGTCAGCCCCTTTACCACCGCCGCCTCGAACCGCCTCTCAGTCTTCACCGACTGCAACAGCCGGTAAGCTGCCACCGGTTTATCTTTCCCCTTTATCCCAATCTCCCCGACCGGTTCGAACTGGAAGAAGTCCCTGGTCAAGGCATAAACATTCTCAGTGACCAGTATTCCTCCCGGTCTGGAAGCATTCTCCATGCGGGAGGCCAGGTTGACCGTGTCTCCTATAGCTACATATTCAGCATGCTGCGCATTCCCAATTTGGCCTACCAGCACAGGCCCTGAATTGATGCCGATACGTATGTTGAAATCTATCGCGTATTCCTTCTGGATACCCCCAGTAAATTTCCTGATTTCTTCCTGCATTGCCAGGGCGGCGTAGCAAGCCCTTTGAGCATGGTCTTCATGAGCCTTAGGAGCACCGAAGAACGCCACCATGCCATCACCTAATAGCTGGTCCACTGTTCCTTCGTACTTGCTAACCGACTCGATAAGTATTTTGAAGTGACGGTTCATAATTTCCCGGACCGCTTCCAGGTCAAGTTTTTCAGTCAGAGAGGTATAGTTGACGACATCGGTGAACAACACGGAGATTACTTTACGTTCACCTTCGTTATTAGGTAGATTGAACCTGGATTGATCAAGGGGTAGTGACATCAATTGTCCCCGTCATAGTAGGCTATCCTACTCAATTCGTTGGAATTCAGAATAATCAGTTTTTTTCTCGCTATGGATATCAGATGCATATCTACAAAGGAATTGAGTATCTTGTTCACCATTTCCCGGGAAGCCCCGATTACTCTTGCCAGTTCCTCCTGGGTAA
>DEUU01000053.1:0-458 GCA_002362735.1 Dehalococcoidia bacterium UBA3254 | reverse complement strand
CCATAGACAATAAGTGCCTGGAGATCCTGCCCGCAACGTCCAGAAATGACTTTTCCTCCAGCTGATTACTTAGTCGTCGTAAACGCTGACAGAGCATGTTAATGATGTCCAGGCATATTTGAGGTGAGGTATTCAGTAATATAAGAAAATCTTCACGGTCCAGATAAAGAGTATCAGTATCTTCCACTGCGATTGCTGTAGCTGAGCGTGGTTTTCCATCAAAAATCGCCAACTCTCCCAGTAAATCCCCTTTAACCAGGAAGGTAAAGATTAACTCTCTGCCTTCACGGTCGACCACACATATTTTCACCCGGCCACTGCGTATCAGATATAGTCCAAAGCCAGGATCGCCTTTTAAGAAGATAAGCTCATTTTTGCGGAAAGAACGAAGCCGGAAAAGGGATTTCAGTCGCTCCTGATTAGGGGCTTTTAGAGTACTGAATATATCACAACCATCG
>DEUU01000035.1 GCA_002362735.1 Dehalococcoidia bacterium UBA3254 | reverse complement strand
TAGTGAGGAAAGAGGACATTAATCGTGATCAGTGTTGAAGAAGCATTAAATAAAGTACTAAGTAATATACAGGCATTAGCAATAGAAGAGCAGCCGATAATAGATAGCCTGGGGCAAGTCCTGGCACAGGACATCTTCTCTGGTGTGGATGTTCCGCCCAAGGACAATTCCGCGATGGACGGTTATGCAGTTCGAGCCGAAGATATAAAGGGAGCAAGTCCCGAAAATCCAATTGTATTACGTGTTATTGATATGGTTATAGCGGGCGGCACCCCCAAAAAATCAGTAATTCCAGGTACAGCTGTTAGAATTATGACGGGAGCGCCGATTCCAACGGGTGCTGATTGTGTCGTCGCATTCGAGGACACTGACGAGTCAAGGCGAACGGCAAACTCCGGTGGATTTCCAAACGAGATCAGTATTGAATCAAAGGAAATATCTGATTCCAATATTCGAAAAGCCGGCGAAAGTATTCGAAAAGGGGAAAAGATTTTGTCAGAAGGAACGACAATCCGTCCTTCGGAAATTGGAGTTCTGGCATCGATGGGGTTGGCTAAAATAAAGGTAATCCGGCGGCCAACAGTAGCAATTCTGGCGACCGGAGATGAGTTGACGAATTTAGGTGAACCGCTAGCTGAAGGGAAAATATACAATAGTAATACTTACAGCGTAGCAGCGCAGGTCATTCGTGACGGTGGGATTCCCAAGTTATTGGGAATAGCTCTGGATAATGAAGCCTCAGTGGTAAATAAAATCAACCAGGGATTGGACGCTGACTTGTTGATCACCATAGGCGGCGTTTCCATGGGTGATTATGATGTAGTTAAAAACGTTCTGGCGAAACAGGGCGAAATTGTATTCTGGAAAGTACGTACCAAGCCCGGGAAACCCCTCGCTTATGGAAACATTAAACGTGTTGGTAAAGGTGAATCATTAAGAGACATGCCTCATCTTGGGCTTGCGGGAAATGCTGTTAGCTGTATGGTCAACTATGAACTATTTGTGAGGCCCGCCATTCTTAAAATGATGGGCAAAAAAAATCTTAATAAACCGACTATTGAAGCTACTTTAGAAGATAATATAACGAATTCAGATGGTAGGCGCGTTTTTGCCAGAGTGATCGTTGAGAAGAAAGATGGACAGTATTACGCCAGGCTAACGGGGCCTCAGGGATCTGGAATTTTGACTTCAATGGCATTAGCTAACGGGCTAGCTATTGTTCCGGAAGACAAACAAAAGATGAAAAAAGGTGACAAAATTCGGGTTATGATGCTGGATTGGTGCCAGGAAATTTAAATGGGTGTTCAGGCGATCCGGTGAATATAATAAGAATAAGGGCTTATTTTATGGGAGAAGATCTTGATAGTTGATTCTTCGGACTTTGTTTTTAGAGCTTCACCTGAAATAGCGAGGGCGAGGCGGGTATTGATCAAACCAAGTGCCGCTTATCCATCTCCTTATCCGATTACAACGAGCCCTGAAATAATATCTAAAGTAATAGAGGGTATTCGCGAGGTAAGCGATGCCGACATCCTCATCCTGGAAGGTACTCCGGGGGGAGGCCCGATTTATCCGATTTATCAGGCTTTGGGTTATAATTTCCCACGCATTTTAATGCTGGATGTTAAAGATTGTATCTGGGTCGAAGTAGATAATCCGTTACCCAAACCATTTGCGGTGCCGACTTTTTGGATACCGAATGTAATTTTATCCAGTGATTATTTGATTACTATTGCTACGATGACGGTCATTAATGAGAGACCTGATTTTAGTATCATGAATTTGCTTTCCACTTTACCCAGCACGAAATATGGAAATCGATCACCTTCAGGCTGGGACAGCCTGTACAGTTTGGGAATTGATAAAGTTTTAGCAGACCTTTATTTCACATTACCTTTCGATATGGGTATCATAGAAGCTCGCCAAAAGTTTACCGGGAAGGTACATCAGGTTAGTCAAGGCACGGTTGAGGAATACGGTAAAATTTTTATAGGGGAGCCATTTGATATTGATAATGAAGCCTGCCAATTATTGGGGATTAAGTCAGAGTACCTTGATTTGATAAAAGTTGCGAGAGTAGGTTTCGAAGCTTAGTTTCTGATAGTGAATCGGGTATACTTTTCGCTATATTTAGACCATTGGACTGTCACTTTCTCTACTCTTGCCGCGGGCGGTCCAACTTTTAGATATTCTATCAATTGTTCTAGATTTTCTCGATTTCCTTCCGCTATGACTTCAACATCATTACCAGACGGAAGATTACGGACATATCCCGTCAAATTCAATGGGCCGACTTTTTCAGCGACAAAAGCACGGAAAAACACTCCTTGAACTTGACCGTGTATAATCGCGTGGAATGAAACTTTATCTGACACTGGTCTTTCCTTATATAAAAAGAGGGTAGTTTTTAGCTTCTACCCTCTTTTTCAAGTTCTATTCTTCTTCTTCCAGATCTTTGGGTTTCTTACCCTTCCGAATTACTTCAACCTCTGGTCTCGGCGCTTCAAAGGTGGAAGAAATAATAGGTTGCTTTTTAGAATCTTTCTTCGGTTTTTTCTTCTCCCTGTGTACAAAATCTCGGCTTCCCATAAACACCTCCATAAATTAATATATTTTCTACCATGAAAGAGATGTCATTATTTTAATATTAAGTTTAGCAAAATCGTTATTCATGTGTAAAGAGGGTAAGTGAATAAAACAGAATTAAAGTCCCCTCAAAAATTCGGGGCGCAGCAATGAAGTATCCTGGCGAGAGAGTACATAATCCAATTGAGCTAGCATTTTTGATTTATCCCGGGGAAGCGTGCCTCTCAAAGATAGATAGTTCGAGGCATGCATAGAGCTGAAGAAACAGTTAGAAAAAACTGATTTTTCTACGATAGTCTTTAATTCCTGTAAGGATTGCATCGGCGAAATAAGGGCGAATTTTCCTCTGAGTTGATCTTCATAGATCGGGGTTCCCGGCACAAGCGTCAATGTCAAAGCTCCGGCGAATTCAGGGTCGAGCTCAGTTAAAATATTTGCTGTTGATAAGGCATGATCCATGCTTTTTTTAATGCTTCCTAACCCTAAAATAATGGTTACTGAAAGAGCCATTCCAGCTGCTCTAACTTTCTTTCCGGCCTCAGTAATCTGTTGAGAGTTAACACCTTTGTGTATATAATTCAGGATTTCATCAGATCCACTTTCAACACCAACATAAAGAATGTCCAGGTTTTGTTCTCTCAAAGATTTTAATTCATCAATACTACGTCTCAGGATATCCTGAGTGGTAGCATAGGCAGCGATTCTCTCTATCTCAGGGAGTTTCCGGTTTAAATAACTGAGGATTTCCTTTAGTTCCGGATACGGATAAACCAGGGCATCTCCATCCTGCAAAAATATTCTTTTCCCGTCCCATTCGTTGGCAATGGCGTAGACAATATACGGAATTTCAGGGACCTGCAAACCTTGTCTCATGAATAATGAGAGAGCATCTATTTCTTTGATAACGTCATTCAATTCTCTGATTTGGAGTTTGCTTCCGTAATAGTTACAAAAGCCACAGGAGTTATTGGAACAGCCTGCGGTTAACGGAAGAAAATAGCTTCTCGCTTCGCTGGGTGGACGGATTATTTCCGGTCGAATAAATCTCATTAAAATCCTTCTATGGGCTAAAACCCGGTTAATAATCTTTCAATATGTCAATCAAGATATCAGTGGCTTTAAAAGCATATTCCCTGGTCACGGTCAAGGGTGGCATAAATCTAAAGACGTTGCCGTATCGGCCGCAAGGAGTCATAATCACTCCATTGTTCAAGAGTTTCAAGGCTATCTGCCCGCATTTTTCAGGAGCTAATGGTTCCTTGGTTTTTCTATCTCCTACTACTTCAACTCCAATCATCAGTCCGTTGCCCCGAACATCGCCGATAGCGTTTATGGTTCTGGCGGCATCCTTAAATTTGCCTTTAATTTCTTCTCCCATTTGCTGGGCGCGTCCCAGTAAGTCCGTCTCTTTATCCATAATCAAATCAATATTAGTCAAACAGACTGCACAGGAAAGAGCATTTCCAGCGAATGTTCCCGGCTGTGAACCCTCGACCAGACTTTTGTTTATGTCCGAATTAAAGGTCACTCCGGCCATGGGAATGTCGCCTCCCATCCCCTTGCCCCAGGTTAAAATATCCGGTACAACTCCGGAGTGCTGAACGGCCCACATTTTGCCGGTGCGTCCAGCCCCGGACTGCACCTCATCCGCAATATAGAGTGCCCCGTATTTATAAACCGCCTGATGGATAATCTGGAAGAATTCTTTGGGAGGAACGACATATCCGCCTTCGCCCTGTTGAGATTCAATAATGATTGCTGCCACGTCATCCGCAGCGGTATAAGGAGTATTGAGAATGTACTCAATATTTTTAGCACA
>DEUU01000367.1 GCA_002362735.1 Dehalococcoidia bacterium UBA3254 | reverse complement strand
CGATTAATGTCCTCTTTCCTCACTATATCCCTGCCGGCGTTTAAGTCAGCTTCGGTATTAACATTAAAAAAACTTTTTTGCGCTGGGTCGAACTCAATTATTTCGGCTTCTTCAATATATTTCACCCTGACCATTGATAAAAGCTCTAATACAGATAATCTGCCTTGTTTGATCAAATATTCCAGATAAGGAATACAATTTTTAGAATACACTGCATGCAGCGGTTCCAAGACTTGATTTTTCGTTTTAGGGATCACGACATCGTAACCATCGGATTGGGTAATCATATAACGTATTAAAGCTATGTTTAGAAAAGGCATATCACAGGCAACTACCAGATTATAAAATAATTCGGAATTTGAAAGTCCTGTGAATATGCCACCGATCGTACCTTTTCCCGGGTAGATGTCCTGGACTATTTTCAACTTGGGGTAGTCTGTTAGCTTGGGTAGTGAAGACTCTTTGGCTACTACTATCATGATTTCGCTATTAAAACAGGTCAGGCTGGAAATTACTCTTTCAATTAAACTCTTATTACCGATTGTTTCAACAACTTTGTTCCGGCCTAACCGGGCGCTCTTTCCACCGGCTAGAATAATACAGCTCACATCCAAAGTTGAAAGATTATTCCTCCAAAACCGCATATTTTTTCACTATCTATTTTACCATAATAGTCAACACATGACATTAGTTATTTAAAAAAAGCTGAAATCCCGTCTTTTAAGGACAGAATTTCAGCCTTTTTGTTTAATTAAATGTTTTATTCCACCGTCTTTTTAACGTAAGCTTTTATTTCGTCTGCTTGTTCTTCTATTCCTAAACATTCATTTCCGGTAGTCCTGCACCAGGCAGGCATGTCCTGTTTAATTCCTTTATCGGTAGATATTACTTCCAGAACCTGCCCAACTTTCATTTTCTTTATCTTTTGCGAGGTTTTAACGATAGGCATCGGACACATTAAACCGAAACAATCTATCGTTTCATCCGCTTTCATTCAGTTCTCCTTGATAGCTGGTCTTGTTTCTTATCTTATTTAATTAAGGAAAAGCACCCCGGCCTGTTCTTCTTCTGCTTATTGGTCTTATGAACCCTTGGGCTTCATCGAAGCCCCACATTTTGGACAAATTTTCTTCAAACGCGGTACCGGCGTATTGCACTTAGGACAATTGAAAGTTTCTACCTTACATGGCTGGCAAAAAGGCAACTGTGAATTGGCAATTTCATCTTCACAATAGGGACACCACCTTTGTTCACCTTTCTCTTCTCGCTTTCTTTTCATATCGTTCATATCTTCCCCTCCCCTATTTCTTTTTGCTCTCATAGTCTTCTATCGCCTTGTTTAAAGCCTGAGCTCCGAGATTGGAGCAATGAAACTTTTGTTTGGGCAAACCTTCCAGTTCTTCCGCCACCTTTTCCGGAGTGATCTTCTTGGCTTCTTCCAGAGTCTTACCTTTAGCCATCTCGCTCACCATACTGGATACAGCGATAGCAGCTCCACATCCGAAGGTTTTAAATTTAACATCGTCCAGGTGATTATCTTTTACTTTTATGTAAAACGTCATCATATCTCCGCAAACCGGGTTGCCTACCTCTCCAACACCATCCGGATTCTCAATTTCCCCCACATTCCTCGGATGCATAAAATGGTCCATTACCTTTTCGCTGTAAACCGGCATTTCATTTGCCTCCTTTAATCGTCTTGATATATTTTGAATATAATGGTGACATTTGCCTCAATCTGTCTACTATCGGCGGCATAACTTCTAAGACATAATCAATATCTTCAGGATTACTATCGATCCCAAGAGTAAAGAGGATTGATCCCTGGGCTACTTCGTGTGTAAGTCCCATAGCCAGCAAAACGTGTGAAGCTTTCAATGCTCTGGAAGTACAGGAAGAACCGCTGGATACCGCTATACCCTGGCTATTTAAAAGCATCAGCATTGATTCACCTTCAATGAACTCCACACAAAAACTGGCATGGCCGGGCAGTCTGTTTTGCGGATGGCCGGTGACAATTACATTTTCAATTTTCTCCGGCAGTTGAGTCATTAGTTTGTTCCGCACCGGAACTAATTTTTGAACGCGGCTGGACATTTCTCTGGCCGCTATCTCAGCTGCTTTTCCAAGCCCAACAATGGCCGGTACATCCTCAGTTCCTGCCCTTCGTCCTCCCTCTTGAATTCCACCGTCTAAAAGAGGCAAAATACGGACTCCTCTTCTCACCCACAGGGCTCCACTTCCTTTAGGCCCATAAAACTGATTTCCAGCCAGGCTCAAAGCGTCTATACCCAGATCTTTAACATTAACCGGTATAGTACCGCAGGTTGCTACTGCATCCGTATGAAATACTATTTTTTTCTCGCGAGTGATTTGAGAAATTTCTTTAATAGGTTCAATTGTTCCGACTTCACCATTAGCATGCATTATCGATACCAAAATGGTGTCCGGTCGTAAACTTTTTCTCACATCTTCAGGGTTTACCTGGCCAGATTTATCTACGGGTACCATTGTTAAGCTAAAGCCCATCTTCTCCAAAGTTTTCGCTGAATTCATCACTGAGAAATGTTCGATGGAAGAAATCACAATGTGCTTACCTTTGCTTTGTTGTGCTAAGGCTAAGCCTTTGATTGCGAAATTGTTGCTTTCAGTACCGTTGGCAGTAAAGATTACTTCCTCCGGGTCACCAGAACCTATTAAACTGGCTACCCGGGAACGAGCATTGTCCACCGCCTCGCGAGCCGGATCGCCCCAGTCGTGCAGTGAAGAAGGATTACCGAAAAAATCACCCAGATAAGGAAGCATGGCGTCTCTAACTTCAGGCAACAATGGATTCGTCGCTGAATGGTCTAAGTATAATCGTTTCATTTGTTCAACCTCACCGTAACTACTTCAGTCAAAACCCAGTTTAAATTTATAAACAATTACTGGCAGTGAATCTCTCAGGGATATATCTGATTACCCTGGTCATCTTCCAAAATAATGGCACTGACCGGACAACTTTCTGCCGCACTCATCAGTTTCTCTTCGTCTACTGATGATGGATCTATAACTACGGCTTTATTTTCGCTATCTAATTTGAAAACAGTAGAGGCTACTGCCACACAATTACCGATCCCTACACATAATTCACGATCCACTTTTACTTTCATCTCACCATCCCCCGGTTATCAGTCTCCTATTGCAAGCATTTCATCCACAGCCTTTTTTGCTCTTATCCTGACCGGCTCGGGCACTTTCACCTCTGGCGCCATTTCCTCCAGTGATTGCAGTATTTTTCCCAGGGTGATTAACTTCATCCGCGGACAGATTGCCTGTTCAGATGCTGGAATGAAAACTTTATCCGGATTTTCTTTTCTCAATCGATATATAATTCCCATTTCAGTTCCTACAATGATGTTTCTAACAGGCGTTGTTTGGACAAATCTGATCATGCCGCCAGTGCTTAATACTTCATCAGCCAAAGCTCTGGTTTCAGGACGACACTCCGGATGTACCATTACCTTTGCTTGAGGATGTTCGGCTTTAGCTCGAATAATATCTTCTGGACGAATTCTTGCATGAGTCGGACAATATCCCGGCCAGAAGACCATATTTTTACTTGTCTTTGTAGAAACATATTGCCCGAGATATTGGTCCGGAACAAATAAAATATTTTGGGAATTCATATTGTTAACCACTTTCACCGCATTGGCAGAAGTACAGCAAACATCGGATTCTGCTTTAACTTCAGCTGTAGAGTTGACGTAACAGACCACAGCATATTCGGGTAATTCTTTCTTTTTCTGAATTAATTGGGGCGCATTGATCATATTCGCCATAGGGCAACCAGCATTCATATCGGGCAGTAGAACAACCTTATCCGGGCAAAGAATAGAAGCAGTTTCCGCCATAAAATGGACACCGCAAAAAATAATAACATCCGCCTGGGTCCTGGCTGCCTTCTGACTCAGTTCCAGAGAATCTCCCACAAAATCGGCAATATCCTGAACCTCACCCAGTTCATAGTTGTGAGATAATATCACGGCATTCCTTTTGGCTTTAAGCTCCATGATTTTTTTAATAACGTCTCTGTTAGCTTCTTCCATTCTTAATCCAATCTCCGAGTTTTTCCTTAATACATGAATGAACCAGGGCAGTATTTTTATTTCGTATTTTTCTTCATTTAGAAATTATCACTATTTCATCGCCGGTTCTAACAGTCCCACCCTTAATGACTCTGGCAAAAACTCCTTCTTTAGGCATAATGCATTTTCCCGTTAGTTTAAAAATAGTACATCCAGTATGACATTCCTTACCAATCTGGCTAACCTCCAAAAGTACCCCTTTGCCTATGGAAACCCGCGTTCCCAGGGGTAAAGTGTGTAATTCTATACCTTCGCAAGTCAGATTCTCTGCAAAATCGCCGGGGCCAACCTCATATCCCATCTTGCGCATTTTCTCGATGCTCTCGCTAGCTAAAAGGCTTACCTGGCGGTGCCAGCCGGAATCCGCATGAGCATCACCTACGAGACCATATTCTGTCTTCATTACTCCGCATTTAATATCCTCTTTTCGGACTCCTTTGGTTTTACTACTGCAAACAGCAATTACCCTCGCCATCTTATCCCTTACTTTCCAATCATCTATATCGTCTTTAATATTCAAGCCTGAGTGCTTTTCCTGATAGCCTCCATAGTACTATACCTATGACCAATAAAGCAATGGCGACAACTATCATAAATGCCCCGGCTGCTTCCACAATTTGAATCACTCCAAGCGCCAATATTGAGAGATTCAATGAATTCTCCAAATTCAAAGCCTGTGCCCATGTTAATTCTTTGGTATTGGTTGGATCAAAATTTTTGCCTCCGGTCAGTTCGGTGTAAGTTGATGCTATATTATGACGGTCCGCTCTAACCTTGTCTGAAGCCTTCTGTAAAGCATCTGCGTTATCGTCCAATTGTCCGGCATCAATTTGCCCCTGTGTCAATCCGAGCGTTATTTTTTCCTGTCTTAAACTCATAACCAGAAAATTATTCTTTGACATACCCTGATAAACGAAGAATATCCCCAGCCCCAGGCATACGACTCCTAAAACAGCCACCACCAGAGCTAATAAACGGCCCATAAAGGTACCTCCAATACTACTTAATTATAGTATAGTAGGTTTTAAAGCATTCTCTACTCCCGGCGCAAGCGGATATGTTCCTTAAGCATGCATTTATTCATTACTACTTTTAAGCCAGCATTTCTGGCTTTACCGGCTGCTTTCTCGTTGACAATACCTTCTTGCATCCAGACCGCTTTAGCCCCAATTTTGATCGCGTCTTCCACAATTGGAGGAACGTCGTCAGACCGGCGAAAAATATCTACAACATCAACTTTTTCCGGTATCATTACCAGATCAGGATAACAGGTCTCCCCAAGAACTGCGTTCTCCTTGGGATTTACAGGAATGACCTTGTAACCCTGTTGTTTTAGATAGTTTCCTACATGATTACTGGCTTTTTCTATATTAGAAGATAGACCAACTATAGCGACCACACGACAAGTCTCCAGTATGTCTTTTTCTGTACTCATCCTCAACCTCCTTGTACATCCAGAGTCTAATGCTTTTCAAGAGCGGAGTAGAAAGCTTTCCAGAACGGATCTACTATGGGATGCTCTAATTTCGTTTCTTTCCCGCCCTTTACCAGTACCATACCATTTTCGGGTTTGGTCAGTTCACCCACCACTGAAGCCTTAATACCCTTTTTTAATAATGCATCTACTATCTGATCCGCTTTATGGGGTTTGCAGGTGAGAATAAGCGTTCCCTCACTGATAGAGGAATAGGGATCGATTTTAAAATATTCGCAAATTTCTTTAACGCAATCTTCCATCACGATTTTTTCTTTCCCGACCCTCACTCCCAACCCTGAAGATTGTCCAATTTCGAATAAACCTCCCCAGATTCCGCACTCAGTGGCATCATGCATCGCCGTTACGCCGTTTTCTCTACGCCCAACTCCGACAGCTATGGTTCCATCTTCTACTACCGACATTTTATAAAATATTTCCTGGGCTTTCCGGCTGAATTGTTCGCCAAATTTTTCCTCCAGCAATTCAGGGAACATGGTCGCAAATATACCGGAGGCTTCTATGGCAGGACCTTTAGTAATGATGATCTGGTCTCCTGCTCTAGCCAGTTTAGGAGTAACATACTCATTCAGTTCTCCAACCCCGATAATCGTAGCTCCCCCAACCATCGGGTAATGGCATCCTTCATACCTGGCGGTATGACCGGTGATCACATTGATACCCATCTTGACACATTGTTGATGTATAATATCCCACATAATTGTTAGCTGGTCTTTAGTCATCTCCATAGGTAAATTCAGATCGATGGATAAATATGTCGGCTTTAAACCGCTAGTAATGGAATCCGAGGCAATGATGTGAATAGCAAACCAGGCAGCTCTCTCCCATCCATATTCCGGCACGATAAAAACAGGATCACACGTAATCGATACAGCTTTATCCCCAATTTGAATTATACCAACATCCACTCCATGTTGAGGTCCAACGATAACCTGGCTATTTTTTGCTCCCAGACGTGGATATATTACTTCATTAAATATTTCCGGAGATATCTTACCGATTTCAGGTAATTCGCTCATCTATTATCCTCTTCAAGTTTTATTTTTTCACGAGAGCGTTATAAAGCGGTGACATCGCTCTCAGTTTGGTGATGATTTCAGGAAATACCTTAAGGACCTGGTCTATTTCAGATTCTAAGGTCCATTTCCCGAGACTAAACCGTAATGAACAGCGAGCCTCTTCAGGAGGTATCTGCATAGCCGTCAAAACATGAGACGGTTCCGAGCTTTCCGAACTGCAAGCTGAACCTGTCGATGCACAGATTCCAGCAAAATCCAGACTTAATAAAGTAGCTTCACCTTCTACAAAAGCCGCACTGATGTTGACATTGTTAGGCAATCTTTTGACTGGATGACCATTCAATTTAAGATAATCTATTTTTGTCTGCAAGCCCTCGATTAAACGATCTCGATATCTTATCAATCGCTCCGCTTCTGTACCCATCTCCTCTCTGGCTATATCCACTGCCTTACCCAGGCCCACTATTCCAGGAACATTGTACGTGCTTCCTCGACGACCGTCCTCTTGCCCTCCTCCTTGCATAAAGGGAGTAATTTTAGTGCCTTTCCGGATATAAAGAGCTCCGATTCCCTTAGGGCCATAAAGTTTATGCCCGGATATTGATAGTAAATCCACATTCAAATCCTTTACATCGATCGGGATGTGGCCGAAAGTCTGGACCGCATCAGTATGAAGATAAACTCCTGATTCCCGGGTAATCTTGCCGATTTTTTCAAGGGGCTGGATAGTCCCAACCTCGTTACTGGCATGCAGAATTGAGACCAGTATCGTTTCCGGCGTAATAGCTTTTTTCACATCCTCTGGATTAATCATACCGAATTGGTCTACTGGCAGATAAGTTATTTTAAAACCGCTTCTTTCCAGAAAATGGCAGGGTTCGAGAACAGCATGATGTTCTACGGTACTGATGATAATATGTTTACCCCTGGTCTCATTCGCATACGCAATGCCCTTAGTCGCAAAATTATCGGACTCCGTACCGCCACTGGTAAAAACAATCTCTTCTGTCCTGGCGCCAATAAAATCAGCTACCTTGGCTCTGGCAGATTCCACTCCAGCCCTGGCTTCCTGTCCGCAGGAATGAATGCTTGAAGGATTACCGTATATTTCTGTGAAATAAGGGACCATCGCTTTTACAACTTCCGGATGAACTGGAGTCGTTGCTGCGTAGTCCAGATATATTTTCTTCACAGGTCCCTCCTTCTCTGGCTCTCAAATTCATTAGATAATAAATCTTAAATTTAGGCAACTATCTGAAATATTTTATTTGTGCAGATTTCCATTTTTCGCGATGACAAATATGCCCGATAAAGCTCTCAGGTTTGGAAATACTTTTAAGGGTTTTTCTTTACCCAAGTAAAATGATTTTTCGATTCTAATTTTTCTGGTTTTACAATAATTGATAAAATCAGAAATGCTTAAAAAATGAATATTTGGGGTGTCAAACCATTGATAAGGTAATGAACGCGTGATTGGAGCTCTTCCCCTGACTGCCAGATGATAGCGGGCTTTATAATAAGCGAAGTTTGGAAATCCCACGATGACTCTCCTACCAACCCTCATAGCCTCTTCCAGAACAATATCTGGTTTCTTCACCTGTTGAAATGTTTGATTTAGAATCACATAATCGAAAGAGATATCATCGTACTCCGCTAAACCTGAATCAATATCGCCATGAAAAACGCTGAGACCTCGTTCCACACATTTATAGATAGCCTTTTCGTCTATTTCGATCCCCTGAGTCCTTCCAATTTCTTTATTCTTACGTATTAGCGCCAGTAGTTCTCCTTCTCCGCATCCCAGATCTAATACCGAAGAACCATTTTGAATTATGCTTACAATGATTTCGTATTCAGGTCTGAGGGTATTAGCCATTTCGCTGTTCCGTTAACCTCTCGTTTAGCACTCTCTCAAGGAAATATTTCACCAGATGACTTTGTTCCTCTATTTCAAGCAGAAAAGCATCATGGCCATAGCTGGAATCTATCTCGCAATAGGTCGTATCCAATCCGGCAAGTTTGCAGGCTCGCGCTATTTCTTTCGTTTGATACGTCGGATACAGCCAGTCTGACTTAAAAGCAATTACCAGGACTTTAAAATTCTTTCCCGCTAACCGGTCTTGTGGTCTTCTCCCCTGGACAGGATCATAATAATCCATGGCTTTTGTAATATACAGGTATGAATTAGCATCAAATCGACCCACAAAACTCTTTCCACGGTAGTGCAAATAACCTTCCACTTCGAAATCGGCTGTAAATTTAAAAGGCTTTCGATCATCTTTCAATCGACGCCCGAATTTCTCTGCCATCGATTTATCACTCATATAGGTAATATGGCCAACCATTCTGGCCAGTGCCAATCCACGGTTTGGCGGTTGACCATGATAATAACTGCCATCGTTCCATTTTGGATCCGCCATAATGGCCTGTCTTCCTACCTCATTAAAAGCGATTTGCTGCGGCGAATGCCGCATCGCAGTTGAGATAGGGATTGCACTCTTTATTCGGTTAGCATGTGAAAACATCCATTCCAAGACCTGCATACCTCCCATTGACCCCCCTGCCACCGATAATAAGTTCTCAATTCCCAGGTAATCAATTAGTTTAATTTGTGAATTGACCATATCACCCATGCTGATGACCGGAAAACTCAACCCGTATGGCTCGTTTGTAAATGGTCTAAGAGAAGAAGGACCCGTCGAACCTTTGCATCCGCCCAGGACATTAGAACAGATTATAAAATACTTATTTGTATCAAAGGCTTTGCCGGGTCCCACCATGTCATCCCACCATCCCGGATTTTTATCCCCGCTGTGATACCCGGCCACGTGAGCATCACCCGTCAAAGCGTGCGCTATTAAAATTGCATTAGTTTTTTCCGGATTTAACGTTCCATAGGTTTCATAAGCCAGCATGACAGGTCCCAGTCTATCCCCATTTTCCAGGACTAATATCTGGGAACTATCCGCAAACCTGTAAATGCTGGTTTCAACTTTACCTATGGAAACCGATCCCGTATTCATAATACCTTTATTATGTAAATTAGTTTTCTACGGCTTTCCTGAGGGCATGACCAATATCCGCTTTAATATCTTCAGGATTCTCAAGGCCTATCGAAAGCCTGATGTAATCATCCATCACTCCGGTTGCGACTTTCTCTTGAGCAGATAACTGCTGATGAGTGGTTGAAGCGGGATGAATGACCAGACTCTTAGCATCACCGATGTTTGCCAGATGAGAGAGAAGCTTTACAGATTCGATAAACCTCTTCCCTGCATTAATACCACCTTTTATTCCAAAACCTACTATAGCACCAAAACCACCCTTCAGATACTTATTGGCCAGTTGATAGCTGGCATGTTCCGGAATTCCTGGATAGTTGACCCAGTTCACCAGAGGATGCCCTTGCAAATACTGAGCTACTAAAAGAGCGTTCTCGCAATGTTTTTTCATGCGCAGCGGCAGCGTTTCCAGACCTTGTAAAAGAAGAAACGAGTTGAAAGGACTAATAGTTGCTCCCAGGTCCCTTAACCACTGTACCCTGACTTTCATTATAAAAGCCATGTTACCTGAACCGGGTATATGACTGAAAGCCTCCCAATACCTGAGGCCATGGTAGCTGGGGTCTGGCTCCGTAAACTCAGGATAATGACCGTTATTCCAATTAAATTTTCCTGAATCTATGATTATTCCTCCCATAGTAGTCCCATGCCCCCCAATAAATTTCGTTCCCGATTCGTTAATTATATCCGCCCCATAATTTATCGCCTTCCGAAGC
>DEUU01000339.1:3809-11015 GCA_002362735.1 Dehalococcoidia bacterium UBA3254 | reverse complement strand
CAATTAAAGGTTAAGGAATTAATCCCAATATCTTCCTTGCTTCATCCGGAGTTGCAATTTCCCTCCCCAGTTCTCTGGCGATCCTCACGATTCTTCTGACAAGATCGACGTTGCTTTTCACCAGTATACCGTTTGAGTAATAAATGGTATCTTCCATTCCCACCCTCGCATGTCCTCCGAGAAGAATCGCCATAACGGTCACTGATAATGAATGCTCGCCTACTCCGTCTGCAAACCAGATCGATCCGTCGGGAAGCAGGTCCAGCAACGTCATTAGCACCCTTATGTTAGCTGGGGCTCCTGAAGGAGTTCCTAAAATCAGTCCGCAGTAATAAGGAGGTCTGATAATGCCTTTGTCAATCATTCTCCGGCAGGTTTCGATCATTCCCATCTCGAAGATCTCAAGCTCCGGTTTAACTTCTTTTTCTTTCATTTCTTTTAGTTCATTTTCAATAAAACTCTCCGGAGATAGGTAAGGAGAGTCCCCGAAATTAATTGAACCGCAGTCCACCGAAGCCAGTTCCGGTTTTAAGATCAGGGGCGCCGTCCGCCGGGATACATCCAGGTCTATCCCGTGAAATAGGTCGCTGGTCGTCAGGCATTGTATTACGTTGCATCGAGCCTTAATTCCATCCGATACTTCCCGGAACAGGTCTACGTCCTGAATTCCTAATCCGGTCTTTGGGTCTCTGACATGCAGATGAATGATAGAGGCCCCTGCTTGGTAGGAATCGACGGCTGAGTCGATTATCTCGGTCGGAGTAATAGGAATGTAGGGAGTTTGCTCGCGTGTGAAACGCCCGCCAGTCACTGCGCAGGTAATGATTAATTTCTCCATTTTCCTCCTCCTGCTTTCACCCGGAATCAGAGATCGGTACTGCCACGAAGAAAGTTGATCCTTTGTTTAATACGCTCTCAAGCCAGATTTCTCCCTCCATGGCCTCCGTCCATTCTTTAACTATATAAAGTCCCAGACCGCTTCCTCGAATGCCGCGTGTCTCCGGGCGGTCTATGCGATGAAACGTCTTAAAAAGATAATCTTTATCCTGGGGACTGATCCCAATACCCTGGTCAGCTATGGTGATGATCATTCGGCTTTTCGGGCGGTCCATGTGGGCGGCTACCCTTATGCAGCCTCCATCAGGACTGTATTTAACGGCATTGCTCAATAAATTCCAGATTACCTGGCCGAACTTATCTTTATCTACCAGCACTTCCGGGAGTTCCGGCTCTAACTCCAGGACTAATTTATGAATTTTGGTGCCTTCCTGGGTCATGTCCATTTGTTTTTTCAGGACATCCAGGATCTTCACCTTCTCAATTTTCATGGATACCCGGCCGGTCTGGATGCGGGATACATTCAGAAGATCGTCTACCATACTGGTAATTCTTTCTCCATTCGCATAAATATTCTCCAACCATCTTTTCTGGACCTCTTTCGAACGGCCTTCTTTCAACAGCAGGGATGCATATCCCATGATAGGGGTCAACGAGGTACGCAGTTCGTGTGAAGCAATCGAGACAAATGTGTCCCGGAGGCTTACATCGTGAGTAAGCATTGCGGAACGTAAAGCTGCCGCAGCGACGGATGCCAGACCTTGCAGCAGGTAAACATCGTCGGAAGAGAAATTCTGTCTTGAAACCTTGGGTGAGAGGAATAATATCCCGACCTCTCTATCCCCGGCCACGAGAGGAATAATATACGCGATGTCCGTGTTTTCAACAGGAGCCGCATCAGGAAATTCAAACTTCCGGTCGCGGTTTTGTAATAAATGCATTAATTGTATTTGTTTATCGCTATCTGTCAGAATACCCTGGGCTGCTCGAATGTCAAAAGAAAAGTCCCTCTTATTAGATTCGGACCTTCCAAGGAGACAGCCCCCGGAGAGATTTAAAGTATTGACCGGTGTGCCGACAATCAGACGGGCAATTTCATTGAATTCCTTGAAGGAGTTCAACGAACCGCTGAAACTTTGAATAATTTTCCGGTAATCGTAACGGTCTTTGTAGAAAAATTTATCTATCAGGTATTCGATACTTTTTTTCATCGGACCGAAAATGGCTGTCGCCACGCCACCCAGTACCAGTGCCAGCAAGATTTCCTGCGGGATACCTAGGGAAACTCGCAGGGCTAGAATCGGGAAAATTGCCGCTGATAAAATCATAGCCATAAGTACGGTTATCAGAGCGTAAATAACGCTCCTCCGAATAATGACATCGATATCCAGAAGCCTCTGAGTTACCACCGTATATCCCATGCCGAAGGGAATAAAGATTAAAAACAAGATGCTGAATCCAAACGGTATGATGAACTGTTTCCAGATCGTTCCCGGAATTAATACGAGAATCAGGATCGGAATAAAAGCCATCGCACAACTAATTAAGATAAGCTTCATCTGCTGACGCGTTCGTTGTGAAGTCGCTCGAACATAATTGAAAATCATTATGCTTACAGCTGTTGCGAAACCGGTCCCATATTCTATAAGCCTGAAATTATGAAAATCGGGCAGAGGTTGGCCTTCAGCATAACCGATAAACGGAAAAAGTATTATCGTAACCAGTGCCGGCAGGTAAATAATATAGATCAGGAGATTTTTATTTAGTAAATTCCGCTCTTCCGGCAAAGAGAGAAAAAAATGTACGAGTAACCACGGGCCGATAATAGTTGAAATAACCGCTAAAATAAAAGCCCCGGGTATAATTCTTTCGGCAGCCGAGTTGGCGGTTAAAGCAATTCCTGAGGTCAGGCTGCACATCAAAAGCAATAACGCTGCCTGGTTCCTGGGTCTCTTGAAAAAAACAAAAAGACCGACGATCCAGAATATAAGACAAATAACAAATGAGGTTGCCTGTTCGATTAAAGAGGATTGTAAAGGGGGACTATTTTTAATAGAGGCTGATTTTAATTTGCCATTTGAGTCGATAACGGTAATATCACTGATCAGTGTTGAAAACGCCGTATTTTCTTTTGCATATTCTTTAAGAAAATACTGGGCAGGTTGACCTTCAATTATTATTGGTCTGTCTCCTACCTTAATTCCAGAGTGAATTGCCAGTCCGTTGGAGTCTAATTCCTTTATTACCCATCCTCTATCATCCCAGGATAAGACCACTCCCATGGAAGGGTTTCCAATACTCAATGTAAAATAAATAATCGAAGCCACAACGGTACAAAAGGCCAATAAAGACAACGCGACTATTTTGAACCTTAAACGATGGGTCAGTACAATATTTTCGGGACTGCTCATGAGTTACCCTCGGTCTATTCCAGATATATTTTAAGTTTGCCAGTGCTGGCTCCTGACATTGTAGCTTCATTCAGATTTTCCAGGGCAAGCTGTTTAAAATACTCCATGCGTACCATTGTGTAATGAATCGCTCCAGTAATGAATAACATTTCTTTGATTCGGGCTGGACTTAATTTTGAATCCGATTTACGAATAAAGAACCGGTCCAAATCATCAAGATTTTGTCCCTCGGTTTGATTCATAGCATAGATTACCGGTAGAGTTAGTTTACGTTTTTCAATATCTACTCCCCTGGTAATGCCATGGAGATCATTCGCAATTTGGTCAGCCATGCCCAGATTATGACCGAAAGTTGCCAATTTGGCAATTAAACTCGGGTTTGCCCCGGCCAGTAATGCTCCCGCATAACAGGCGCATTCGACCTGTGAGGCTGATTTCATATCGGTCATTTTGAGATAGAATTCTTCAGACGATACAGTTTCCGGTCCCGGAGAGAGGTCCAGATGCTGTCCGGTACAGGCGGTAATATAAAATGAGTTGACGGCGTCTGTTATGCGGATAATTAATTCCTCTTTTACATTCCTTAATGCCAGTCTGGAAAGAGCTTTTTCTGCCAAGAAGAGCAGAGTGGTCGCAGTATTTGTAGCTATCGCGGGGCCGTATTTGGCTGCTACAGATATGGTCGAGTCGGCATCTTCGATGTCATCAAAAACATCCGCTGCTGCGGAAAAGATCTGCCGCGATGCTGCTAACGGGAGGGCCTTCTCAAACTCTCCGCAAATTGCTTCACAGACAACCATGGGAAACAAAGACCACGGCTTGGTAAGTTCTTCCCGTTCTGCCAGACCTCTACCGGGTTTTGTTAGAACTTCTCTAACGATAGAGTATAATTCGGCATAGTTAAACAGAGGAGATAGAACCGCCTCTATCTCCTCTTCCAGAAGCTCTGCCTGTCTCTTTTGCCACATGTAATTAAATTGGTTCTACACCCATAACCCCATTGGTCCGACTTCAGCTTCAAGCTGTCTGGAATCACCCGTCACCAGCCCCAATTTGAAATATGTCCCCATCATGGCCTTCTTCTCCGGCTCTGTTAGATTGTACTCAGAAAGAACGCTCTCCGGATCGGAAACAAATTGTGCCTTGGTCTTCTCGTCACTGAAAATTTTTTTCACCAGGTCTTGCATCGATTGTGATTTCATGGGAAAAACCTCCTCTTTCAAATTTTGCCGCCAGATATTGATCTGGCGCTTCATATTCAATTTTTGTCATTTCAGGCGTCTGAGTTTGGCTTTCACCCTTGCTATCAGCTCATTAGGTAGAAAAGGTTTGCGGATGTAATCATCCGCTCCCAGGTTCAGACTGAGGGTTATGGTCTCTGCATCAATTACTCCCGTGACCATAATGATCGGAATATTTGAGGTTTTTCGAATTGTCTCCAGCAGTTTGGTCCCGTCCATGTCCGGCAATTTGAGATCCAGCAGTACCAAATCCGGCTTAGACCGGCTTAGATAATTCAATGCAGTTTCCCCGCTATTAGCTAGAGTAATGGCAAAATTTTCCGGTTCCAGAGTGCACCTGATTATTTCGGAGATATATTTGTCGTCATCTACTACCAGAACTTGGGGCATCTTTCGTTTCGCTCCTATCCACCGGTTAAAGACCTTTCTTTTTCATCACCATATTGAGGACTTCAATTATATCTCTCTCACGAAAAGGCTTGCGAATCAGTAAAATCGGTCCGAGAGACATGGCTTTGAGAGCAATAGGATCATCGGCATAACCGGTCACAATCACTACAACTGTATCTTTATCTTGCTCTTTAAGAGGTCCCAGTATTTCGGCCCCGTTTAATCCGCGTAGCATCAAGTCCAGGAAAATCAGATCGAAGTGCTGAATCTTCACTGCATCGAGAGCGGATTCTCCACTTTCGGCTTCTGCAACAATATAACCATGGGATTCGATAACCTCTCTCAGTATTTCCCGGATCATCGGGTCGTCATCCACAATCAATACCGTTCCATTGCTGGTTCCGAGCGATGACTGTCTGACCAGCCAATCATCCAGTATGTCTTTTTTGAATCGCCAGTTGCCACCAACTTTAAAAGCGGGAATAGCTCTTTTCTGGGCCAGCTTATAGACCGTCATGGAATTTAGCCTCAAATAAACAGCGGCTTCCTTGATGTTCATTAGCTCTTCCAAGATGCTCTCCATATTAAAAAATAGAAAATATTAATAAATATAATATAATTTTATAATATTTTATATACTGTTATCGCATAAGTCAACCGGATTATTTAAAAACATAAATAAAAATATTCTGGGTGGGATATGTCCCACCCAGAATTTAAGGCATCCAGAAGTTATAGCAATGAATGTCTTTCAGCTCACCAGCTGTTTTATTAATAGATTAAGAATTATGCTCATTTTGTGATAGAATATGGCAAAAGTCAGATTTCGGTTATGTAATATGAATAAAAGCAAATTACTGGTTCTAGCAATAATAGTATGTGTATCCGTGATTTTGCCAGCATGCCTTAATCAACCTTAAAATGAAAAAACTCCCACTTTTACAGCAACGAATGAGTTTAAAAAGAATATATCCAAGTCATGCGTGTTGCCATAGATTGATTGGAAATTAAAGATTATAGGTTTAGCATAGTTCAAATTGCTAAAATATGACGCAGATTTTAAAAATGTTTGACGTCTTGATGGTAGAATTTCGAAGTTGTTATCTATATTTGAAGCTAAATGGCGGAGAGGGTGGGATTCGAACCCACGGTAACCTCGCGGCTACACACGCTCTCCAGGCGTGCCTGTTAGACCACTCCAGCACCTCTCCTAGTCTCAAAAATAGCTCTTGTTGTGGAAAGCAAGAGCTATACCATTTTAATTTGCTTTACTTTTGCTAAACTCGGAAACACTTTTCGATTTAGCCTGACCTTTAATATAATACACATTTACGCAGTCAAATGTAAATAGCTTTAAATCGCCCCGAATTGTGGTTCAGTGCAGTTCCCTAATTATCAGCATAATTATCAATTAGTGAATTCTGAAAGTTTTTTTCAGGCGTATGCTAAGTGAGCGTAATTCTGAAGGCGTAGGTCAATATTCTGGCGGATTCAGTAACTTGTAAAATTTTATGATGTGGCTGAACTCAAATGAAGGGATAGCTATTAAAAAGAGAGTTATTACATCTTTTTCCCCAGCAATAACTCAATCTCTATAATAACCAACAGCTTTTGAAAGGGATTTTAATCAAATGGCATGTTCACCTGGATTAGCGTTTGGTATCAGGAGAGTAATGGTATTAAAATGTGAATTCTGATAGTTTGAATCAGGATTTTAGCTGTCTTCCTAAACGATGTGCTGCCTCAAAAACGATAATAGCCAGAGTGAATACGGCGCCGGTAATGGATATGGTAATCAATGTGTTTAGATTTTTATCCAATATTAAACCTTCAACAATAACGGCAATAAAGCCCAGGATAACTACGGAGAAACAAATCTTATTCAACATTTCACACTGTCCTCCTTCATTCTCTATGGCCGATACCACTTTATTAGAAGAAGTATTTAGAATCCGTAATTTACCATATCTTTAAGCGTATGGGAAGATAAATTGTTCTAGAACATAATTCTATTCCAATCCGTGAATCGATCGAAGATACAACACCAAAAGAAGAATCTGTATTTCTCCAGCACCTTCTTCTGGAGAGTTATTCTGATCTCAGAATAACCTTGATTAAAGGCAGTTACAATAGGCCAAGAGTACTCGAAACGATAGGAATATTTCGCTATTAAAAGGTGTTTAGCCGGTTGAATTTGTCTCTTTTGATTTTTGCCCTAATAGTGATAGAGATTGACCATTAACTTCAGGGTTTTATCTGGGGAAGGGAAATGTAATACGTGCAGCAAAATTGCTGGCGGAGAGGGCGGGATTTGAACCCGCGCTCCG
>DEUU01000339.1:2203-3541 GCA_002362735.1 Dehalococcoidia bacterium UBA3254 | reverse complement strand
GGAGGCCGCTTTTCGAGAGCGGTACCATAAACCACTCGGACACCTCTCCCTATTGCCATGAGTATTATATCATGTAATAACGCAATAGTGTAACGTGCTTGATGTGTTATTTGCGCTGTGGTTGTTTTTCTTGTAGAATGTTGGGCGAAGCTGATGTTTAAGGCCTCATAAACTATATTTCTATATGAACCCAATCCGATTGAAAATAAGAGGAGACAAATCACATGAATTACAAGCATGTTATAGTACCTCTGGACGGCTCAGAGCTGGCGGAATGTGTTTTACCCCATCTGGAAGCGGTAGCCAGTAACTGCCAAATTACGGAGGTCGAGCTTGTACGTGCTGTGGTACCTGTGGAGATGCACTACAAAGCCGCGTTTCCCATTGACTCAAAACAGGAAAAGCAGATAAATGAGGCTAGCATCAGAGAAGCTGAAGACTATTTATTGAAAATCAAATCCGGATTAGATGCATCGCGAATGAACGTCACAACCAGAGTTCTTTCAGGTAGCCATATCGCTGAAACTCTTGCCGACTACATAGTTAAAAGTGGCTCCGACTTGCTTCTTATGGCGACTCACGGCCGTTCCGGTGTCAGCCGCTGGATATGGGGCAGCGTCGCTGACAGACTGCTTCAAATTAGTTGTATACCGGTATTTCTGATACGTGCTCCCGGTTGCGTTCCGAAATTGTAAAACAAAGAGCGAAATGGACGCCACGATTGCAGTTTTGACCTGGGATTCTCATTCCAGTAACGCAAAACCTGAGTGAAAATAATTATGGTGAGGAAGTAAAAATGCCAGTCTTGCAGGCCATTGAAATAGATCCTTCCCAACCAATATGGTGGATGGTGATTGGGCTGGTTTTAATAGCCCTTCTGGTGTTGATTTTACCTTTCAGGGTAAGGTGGTGTGAACATAATCTGGAGGTATTTTTCCTTATTATGGGTGTACTCGCAGTCACCGTTTCCTGGCAGTGGAGCGGGGAGCTGGTTATTGATGCGTTAAAATCTCCTGTCATGATCCGTTCACTTCCCATCGGAATCTTCCAGGTGGTTCTCATTTTTGGCCTCCTGATCTATTTCTTCTATAAGCCTTTTTACCGCGCTGTCCAGGCGATGGTGAATAAACTCAGCATCCGGATTTTTATCTTCATTTTGATACTGGTATTGGGTATCATTTCCAGTATTATCTCCGTAATTGTCACCTCTGTTATTTTAGCTGAGATTGTGGCTGCTTTGCCGATCAGTAAAAACGATCGGATAAAGCTGATCGTAGTGGCCTGTTTCGCCGTCGGTCTCGGCGCGGTGCTGACTCCGCTTGGTGAGCCAATGTCTAC
>DEUU01000339.1:0-1846 GCA_002362735.1 Dehalococcoidia bacterium UBA3254 | reverse complement strand
TGCTTGGTCCTGGCTGTTTTTGGAGCCATCTGGATCGGCCGTAAAACAAGAACTCGAGAGGCTTCTACCGTCTCTAGCTCTGCCGCCGCTGATCCTCCTGGATCTGCCGTGGCTTCTACTTCCATCGAATATTCTGAAAACCTCCGGACCGTAATTATGAGGGCTGTCAAGGTTTTCGCTTTTGTCGCGGCTTTAACTCTCCTTGGTGAGGGCTTAAAACCTTTGATCGTCTGGTTTTTGATGAAGGTGCCCGCAGCCGCCCTGTACTGGATAAACACAATCTCCGCGGTGCTGGACAATGCAACTCTGACCGCTATAGAGATTGATGTCAATATGTCACTATCCCAGATTATCTGTGTGGTTATGGGATTATTGGTCGCAGGCGGTATGTTAATCCCTGGAAATATTCCAAATATTGTGGCAGCGGGCAGATTGAAGATCAGCATGAAAGAGTGGGCTGTCATCGGGGTTCCTATGGGGCTGGTAATCCTGATAATCTTTTTTGTGATATTGCGTGTCACTGGCCATATGTAGATGAGGATGTATTGTAAAGTATATTGTATATTAATTATACGATATACTTTACATATGTTATAGCCTCAGCTTTTAAGAGATTTTCCCCGTATAATTAAAAAGATTGACACCGCATGATAGTAATATCGAGTTGTGCAAATTACCTTTTTCCGCTATTATAGTAGTATAGAAAATGGGCCCCTGTAGCTCAGGTGGACAGAGCACTAGCCTCCGAAGCTGGTTGCGAGAGTTCGAGTCTCTCCAGGGGCATTTTTGGTGTAATTTAATTCTTTAAAGGAGGGCAGCTTGGTAAACCCTGGAAAAATGATTGAAATCCGGTGGCATGGACGGGGCGGGCAGGGCGCCGTTACCTCAGCCGAAATTCTCGCTGAAGCGGCAATCAGCGAGGGTAAATATGCACAATCTTTCCCCAGTTTCGGTCCTGAGAGACGGGGAGCTCCGGTACTGGCTTTTGTCAGGATTAGTGTCGATCAACCTATTCGGGTCAGGTCTTCCATTACCGATCCGGATGTGGTAGTAGTCCTTGATCCCGGACTTTTACGTATTGTTAATGTGGCATCAGGTTTGAAGCCGGGTGGAGTAGTTATCGTTAATACCATCAAAAATGCTGCCCAGATACAGAAAGAATTTAATATCAATGCTACCATTGCAACTATAGGAGCTACCAAAATTGCAATGGAGCTCCTGGGCGTACCGATCACCAATACAACTATGATAGGAGCGGTGGTGAAAGTGACTGAAGCCGTCAAAGTGGAGTCGCTGGTTGAACCTATAAATAAACGCTTTGGTCGTCTGGCAGGTAAAAATTTTGATGCCATGAAAAGAGCTTATGCAGAAACTGTAATCGAGGAGTTTAACGTTGGCAAAGTCAGAAGTTAAACCGAAATCAAATTTTAAAACTAAATCTGAGGACAAGTTGACCTGGAAAGATATCGAGGTAGGAGCAATCGCCACTGAACCGGGAAGCGCCTCCCAATATAAGTCCGGTGACTGGCGCTCCCGCCGGCCGATTCATGATTTTTCGAAATGTATAAAATGCGCTTTATGCCAGACTTATTGCCCTGAAGGATGCATTAATCAGAATGAGGAAGGCTTCTATGAAGCGGATTTGTATTACTGCAAAGGGTGTGGCATTTGCGCTACAGAGTGCCCAAAGAAAGTAATTTCAATGGTTGAGGAGAAAGAATAGTGGTTACTAGAACTGGAATGGAAGTCTCCTTAGCAGTGAGCGAGATGGTTAAGCTCACTAATACGGATGTTATTGCTGCCTATCCCATTACACCGCAGACCCATATCGTTGAACATCTGGCTG
>DEUU01000246.1:11023-14040 GCA_002362735.1 Dehalococcoidia bacterium UBA3254 | reverse complement strand
TGGATAGTATTAAACCATCGGACCGGTACCCCGCTACCGGCTGATCGTTAATACTGGCATTGATCTGGATGAGTTTGGCGATCGCCCCGCGTGCCAGCACCACATCGTTCAAGGCGGTAAATACGCGGGGTGGGCTGCCATTTTGATCGGCAGTCGTCAGTTGGGCCTCCAGCATCGATCTTTCGTCTATCCAGCCCTTGCCATCCAGAATCTCCGAGAGTTGATTTACGGCATCGTCCGCTTTAAACTCTGTAAGAAATCCCAGATTGCCCATGTTGATGCCGGTGATTGGAATTTGATTTTGTAAAGCGACCTGAGCGGCGCGTAGAATCGTACCGTCACCGCCGGTCGTGAGTAGCAGGTCTGTCCCGTTCAAACGTGAAATGGCATTTTCTGTTTCCCAGGCGGAACATGACCAGACACCAATATCCCGGGAGTTTAAAAACCGGGCTATTTCTTCGGCTTTGAGGCAGGTAGCCTGGACCATAGGGTGATAAAGGATGCCGATTTTCTTAACTAACATAGCTTCTAAGGCCAGTGTAACATCGGGACTGGCAGGTGTCAAAAAGATCCGTTTCAACCGGACTGACAGAGAGAATTAACCGTGGGAAAATATCGCTTTGATTTGACAGTTATGATAAAATTTCATACACTTATGAGGGTGTCTATGCTGATAGTTTTACCTTTATGGAAAGAATACAAAAGGGAAAAGCCCAACTAACAACAAAATAACATTGTGCCTTGGCGGGAGACACCGGTTGGGAATAGACGAAGAGGAAAGAAATATTTCTTTCGAAACTGTCGGGCAAAGAACTGCCAAGCTCGTTCCCTGGAGAGAATTTAACTCCACTACCGCAGGATGAAGTTCATAGTAAGGAACGATACCTAAGGTACACTGACAGGGAGTAAGTTGGCGAATCTTGCTCCCTTTTATTTTAAAAGGAGGCTCAAGTGAGCAAATTGGGATCGGTTAATAAAAAGAAGCTCGTACCGCCAGAAACCCGGGAGAAGTTAGACCAAAACGACAATGTCCTTATGGGCATCGAACTTCTATCCGAGTTCCATTCAATTGGACTGGACGAGCCGGCGCCAAAAATGCAGCTGAGAGATATTCTGGCTGAATCGAATGCCAGTCCTTCCAAGTTGAAAAAGGCGGAAAGGCTGAAGCAACTCGCCGAGGAATTAAAGGAAGTAGATGCCATCATAGATAAATACGAAGCAGACAAGGAAGCTTTAATTCAGATCCTTCTGGATATTAATGCTTTGTATCACTGGTTGCCAAAGACTTCTCTTTTGTGGGTTTCTGCGAGATTAGGAGTCCCTTTAACTCAGATTTATCATGCCGCATCCTTTTATAAAGTTTTCAGCCTGGTGCCGCAAGGGCGTCATATTATTCAGGTCTGTTTGGGCACGGCCTGCCAGGTCCGTAACGCTCCCAGGCTTCTGGATCGTGTGCAGGAATCCCTTAACATCTCATCTCCTGGTAGTGATCCGGAGCTGAAATTTACCTTGAAGACGGTCAACTGTCTGGGATGCTGTGCTCTGGGGCCGGTAATGACTGTAGATGATAACGATCATTATAGTAACCCATCCTCCGAGCAATTAGAAGAAATCCTGGCAAAGTATAACTAAGAGAAGAGAGACGATGACAAAATTAAATTCTGTAGCGGATTTGGAAAAATATCGAAAATCAGTCTTATCGGCGCGCAACCCCGATCAAATTTATATCACTGTCTGCGGTGGTACGGGTTGTCATGCCATGGATTCGGATAAACTGGCGGATGCTTTCAGCCAGGAGATTAATGCCCAAAATTTGCAGAGCAAAGTTTCTATCCGGCGTACCGGGTGTCATGGGTTCTGCGAACATGGCCCGTTGGTCGTCATTTTTCCCAGTGAAATCTGTTACCTGAAAGTCGGCGTTAAGGACGTCCAGGAAATCGTTTCCCAGACTATATTGAAGGGTACTCCGGTGGAAAGGCTGCTTTTTAAAGACATTGAAACCGGCAACCCCGTTGCTTTAGAGAACGAAATTCCGTTCTATAAGCATCAAATGCGATTAATGCTGGGTAACAACCGGCTGGTCGATCCTCAAAGCATCGATGATTATATTGCTCTGGGAGGTTACTCCGCCTTACCCAAAGTCTTGTTCGAAATCGGGCCGGAGAAGACTTTGAAGATGATCAAGGATTCAAGCCTGAGGGGAAGAGGTGGTGGAGGGTTTCCCACCTGGGCGAAGTGGGATACTACCAAAAGAGCCCTAGGAGAACCAAAATTCGTCATTGTTAACGCAGACGAAGGAGACCCCGGAGCGTTTATGAACCGGAGCTTGCTGGAAGGAAATCCTCACAGCGTCTTGGAAGGACTCATCATCGGAGCTTACGTGATTGGTGCCCATCAGGGTTTTATCTATGTTCGGCAGGAGTACCCAATCGCTGTTCAGAACGTCAATATCGCCATTGAGCAGGCCAGAAAGATGGGATTACTGGGCAAAAACATCCTGGGATCGGGCTTTGATTTTGATATTCGGGTTCATCGTGGAGCCGGAGCTTTCGTCTCGGGTGAATCCAGCGCTTTAATGAATGCCATCGAGGGTAAAGTTGGAGAACCACGGCCTAAGTACATTCATACCGCAGTCAGCGGTGTCAGAGGAAAACCAAGCGATCTGAATAATGTTGAGACCTGGGCTAATGTGCCAGCTATTATTAACAATGGTCCGGAATGGTTTAAGAATATTGGCAGTAAGGATAGCAAAGGGACAAAGATTTTCTCTCTGGTCGGTAAAATCAATTATTCCGGTCTCGTGGAAGTCCCGCTGGGGACTACTCTTAGAGAAATTATTTTTAATATCGGTAACGGTATCCCGAATGGTAAAAAGTTCAAGGCTGTTCAGGTCGGAGGTCCCTCCGGAGGCTGCGTACCCGAAAGCATGCTCGACATTCCTGTAGACTTTGATGAGCTTTCTAAGGTCGGCGTCATGATGGGTTCGGGCGGTATGATCGTGATGGATGAAGATACCT
>DEUU01000246.1:0-10776 GCA_002362735.1 Dehalococcoidia bacterium UBA3254 | reverse complement strand
ATGGATGAAGATACCTGCATGGTAGATGTTGCCCGCTATTTTACCAACTTCCTTTCCCAGGAGTCCTGTGGGAAATGCATACCCTGTCGGGAAGGTCTGAAACAAATGTTGAGCACTCTGGATAAAATTTGCTCCGGAAAGGGAGAAATTGGAGATCTGGAGCTTTTGGAAGATCTGGCTTTTACCATGCGCGAGGCTTCGATGTGCGCCCTGGGTTCGACTGCGGCTAACCCGGTCCTGAGTACCCTGAAATATTTCAGAGATGAATACCTGGAGCATATTGAAAAGAAGCGCTGTCCGGCTGGAGTCTGTAAACCACTTATCAACTATTACATAGATCCCCAGAAATGCCAGGCTTGCCTTATTTGCGCCCGCAAATGTCCGGTTGGCGCGATCAAGGGAGAAAAGGATGTAGTCCATGTGATCGATCAGGAAAAATGCACGAAATGCGGGACTTGCATAGAAGTCTGCCCGCCACGATTTAAGGCTATCACCAAACTCTCCGGAGTCAAGGTGCCGGTAGCAGCTGGGGCAACGAAAATAACGCGAAGAAAGTGAAGAAGATGGAAAAAATAACAATTGAAATAGATGGTAAAAAAATTCAGGCAAAACCAGATACTACTATCTTGCAAAATGCACGGGAAGCGGGGATAGAAATTCCCACGCTTTGTAATGAGGAAAGACTGGCTCCGTACGGTGGCTGCCGGATGTGTATGGTGGAGATCACCCGCAATAACCGGTCGCGGCTGGTTACCTCCTGTGTTTACCCCGTCGAGGAAGGATTAGTTGTAAAGACGGATACTGAAAAAGTGAAGAAAATCCGCCGAACGCTTTTAGAGCTGATTTTGCCTCTAAGCCCGACGGGACCGGTACTGGCTCTCGCCGAAAAATACGGATTGAAAGGTTCACGGTTTACGGCTGAGGAGACCAGTTGTATACTTTGCGGGCTCTGTGTGCGCTATTGTGCCGAAGTCAAGAAGGCGAACGCCATCGGCTTCACCGGAAGAGGCATAAATCGGGAGATCGCTTTCATTAAAGAAAATGCTTCCAAGGCCTGCGCCAGTTGTCGCGAATGTTTCGACCTCTGCCCCAGTGGTAAGGTAGCTATGATTACGGACGGTTCCACTTTCCCGTTACTGCCCTGGGAGAAGAATTAGAAGCGAATGAGTATTAAGGTCCTGATTCCAGAGAATTTTCAGACTGCTACCGCTGGAATTAGTGCGGTGGAGGTTAAGGGTGCCAACATTGGAGAATGTCTGGCTGAAGCCGTGGAGAGATTTCCCGGCTTACGAAAACTCTGGTTTAAAGAAAAAGGAAAATTAGCTTCCTATTTGCTTATTTTAGTCAATGGCGAAAAAATCAACGGTAATAACCTCAGCCAGACAGTTAAAGATAAGGATGAGATCTACCCGTTACCTGTCATTGGCGGAGGATAATATCATCGGTGTTCCTGTCAAAGAGCGGACGAATAATCCGCTCTTTTTTATTACAGTACTTCAATAATCATAAATCCCGGCTTGCACTGAAAGTAGAATTATGTTAAAAATAGTTATCCATTTTTAGTGAAAGTGAGGAGGGCGTGACCCGTAAAGTAGTGGCAAAGGTTCTCCCCGAGGTATTACAGGCAGACCTGGAAAGATATCGCCACATGGCACTGGAGCTCGGGGCTACTGACTCTAAAATTATCACTACGGATAAAATTATCGTGGATGAGAGGGTCCGGGCTAAGTGTTTGAACCCCAAATGTCCTTTTTATGGCACAAATGGGAACTGTCCTCCTCATGCTCCTGATCTGGAGACAGTCAGAAAAATAATCGGTAACTATCAATATGCGATCTTTATTTATACCCGGTTCCCGGCAGAAGCTTTTACCGAATTAACCAGGGGTTCACCCTGGAATGATTGCCGCAAGAAAAACCATGAGATAGTCTCCAGGGTAGAATCAGCGGCATTTCACGATGGTTATTACCTGGCGAACGGACTCGCAGACGGTCCCTGTAAAGGACTCTATTGCTCCGGTGTTGAGTGTCGGGTTTTGCAGGGTAAGTCCTGTTTGAAGAGTTTGAAAGCCAGATATTCCATGGAAAGCTGGGGTATGGATGCCTACCGGATGGCTACCCTTGCGAGTTGGGACATTTTTCCTATTGGCGCAGCTACCCGGAAGATTGATGTTCCCCATGGGGTGACGCTGGGAATAGTGTTAGTCTATTAGCAAGGAGTTTTAATTTGAATAATGATAATCGTGTAGTTATTACCGGACTGGGTATGGTAAGTCCCCTGGGACTGGATACGTCTGCAAACTGGGAAGCTCTGGTTGCCGGAAAATCCGGTATCGATAATATCACCTTATTTGATGCCAGCAAACATACCACACGGTTTGCGGGAGAAGTGAAAGGGTTTGACCCGACGGCTTATATTAACCGCAAAGAAGCCCGCCGCATGGACCGTTTCGCTCAATTTGCCGTAGTGGCGAGCCAGCAGGCAGTTAAAAATGCCAATTTGACCATCGATGACAGCAACCGGAATGATATCGGAGTCCTGGTAGCCAGCGGCGCGGGCGGTTTGACGACTTTACAGGAGCAGATTCTCAATATGGCGCAGAACGGGCCGGATAGAGTCAATCCTTTTCTGGCCACGATGATGATTTCAGATTCTGCCGCCGGTCAGGTCTCTATCTTGCTGGGCGCCAAAGGCCCGAACTTCTGTAGCACCTCTGCCTGTTCCAGCAGCGCGGATGCGGTTGGTCTGGCCTATGAGACTATTAAACGGGGGGATGCCAAAGCCATGATTGCCGGGGGCGCGGAAGCCGTTGTGAATCCGATCGGCGTGGCGGCATTTTGTGCCTGCAAAGCGCTTTCGGAGCGGAATGATTCTCCTAAAGATGCCTCGAGGCCTTTCGATGCCGACCGGGACGGTTTTGTCATGAGCGAAGGAGCTGCTTCTCTGATTCTGGAAAATCTCGAGTTCGCAAAAGCCCGCGGGGCAACTATTCTGGCGGAAATGGCGGCTTACGGGGCCAGTGCGGATGCATATCATATGACTGCTCCATCTGAGGGAGGGGAGGGAGCTGCCCGGGCGATGCGGATCGCACTGCAAAAAGCCGGCTGGCAGCCTTCTGATGTAAGCTACATTAATGCGCATGGAACTTCGACCCCCTTAAATGATAAAATGGAAACGGTAGCTATAAAAACCGTCTTTGGGGATTTTGCCCGTCGCATCCCGATTAGCTCGACCAAGTCCATGACCGGTCACCTGCTGGGAGGGGCCGGAGCGATTGAAGCTGCCATCTGTGTTTTAACTTTACAATATGGTATAATACCGCCAACGATCAATTTAAAGCGACCCGACCCGGAATGTGACCTGGATTATGTGCCTAATATCGCCCGCAAGGCAAATATAGATAAAATCTTATCCAATTCCTTCGGTTTCGGAGGCCATAACTCGGTATTAGCTTTTAAACGCTATCTAGAAAGGTAAACATTGAACCATAGCCGCTGGAACCTGTTGCCACCGGCACCGGATTCATTCGTAGCTTGCGCTGAGGGTTTTCCTGCCCTGTTAGCACAGCTATTGTACAATCGTGGACTAAAAGATCCTTCTCAGGTCGAGCTTTTCCTGGAGGGAGACGAGCGTCTTTGTGGCGATCCGACTTTACTTCCGGATATGGAGATTGCTATTTCCCGGATATACCGGGCGTTACTTTCCGGAGAGAAAATCGCGGTCTACGGTGATTTCGATGTGGATGGAGTGACAAGCACCGCATTGATGGTCCAGGGTCTGACTGTGCTTGGAGGAGTGGTCGTCCCCTACATTCCTCACCGCATCTCAGAGGGTCACGGGCTCCGGCAAGCTGCCATTGACGAACTACACGATGCCGGTGTAAGTCTCATTATCACCGTGGATTGCGGTATTACGGATGTTGAGGAAGTGAAGTATGCCTCATCGATCGGTATTACTGTGATCATTACTGATCACCATACCGCTCCAAACGTCATCCCTGAAGCGTTCGCCATCGTGAATCCTAAACTGCCGAATTCTAAATATCCGTTTATCGAACTTGCTGGGGTGGGTGTGGCTTATAAAGTGATGCAGGCGTTAATGACCAGTATCGGTAAAGAGGAACATATGGACGCTCAGATGGATCTGGTGGCAATCGGCACAGTCGCGGATATGGTGCCTCTGGTAGCTGAAAATCGTTATCTGGTAAAGAGAGGTTTACAAAATTTAAACGCTGCACCGCGGTTGGGTATCAAGGAAATCATCAATAAGGCGGGGTTAACATCCGGAAGTCTGGATGCCGATAGCATAACCTGGTGTCTATCTCCCTGGCTGAATGCTTCCGGGCGTTTGGAGCATGCTATTGCCAGCTATAGGCTGTTAACGACTCATTCTCCTCAAGAAGCACGAGAATTGGCAGCGCTCCTGGGGCAGCAGAATATCGAGAGGCAGAGACTCACCGCGAAAGCTATGACGGAAGCGCGGGCTCAGATCGCTGTTCAGGGGATGGCTCCTTTAATCATGCTATGCAATACGGAATTTCCGCTCGGAATTGCCGGGCCGGTTGCCGGCCGTCTTTCAGAAGAGTATTACCGGCCGGTGGTGATTGTAAATATCGATGACAAGACGGCGAGCGGAAGCTGCCGGAGTATCCCCGAATTCAATATTATCGACGCTTTGAATCAATGCACGGGCTTACTGGGACGCTACGGAGGTCATGCTCAGGCGGCTGGATTTACCATGCCCGCAAAGAATGTCCATCTTTTACAAAAATCCTTAATCGAAATCGCCGGCGCGCAGTTGAAAGCGATCGACCTGAGGCCGCGTATCAACATCGATGCAGAAGTTATTCTATCCGAGCTGGGAGGCAATACTTACAATCTGATCCAGAGGCTGGCACCTTTCGGTAAAGGCAATCCGTTACCTACCTTCGTCAGCCGGGCTGTCAAAGTCAACAGTGTGCGCACCATGGGGGCCGACCAGCAGCATCTTCGATTAAAGCTGAAGCAAGACGGCAGTTCCTGGGATGGTGTGGCTTTTAAATTGGGTGACTCTGTACAAGATGTATCTGAAGCTCTCGATATTGTCTTTAATCTGGAGCTGGACCGCTGGGGTGGGGCCGATTCACTGCGGTTGAATATCCTCAGTTTCACACCTTCTTTGTGATTCTCGAAGGATCAGATTTTCGGGAATTTTCTCTGGAACCATCCGGTAAGACGCTTCTTGCACCGTTATCAATGGTGAATGAGCTTCTCGATGACCGCGTCCGCAACCTGGGAAGTTCCTACACCGCCGGATTTGTCCATTTTCATGTCATAAGTTACAGATCGGCCTTCGGATATCACTGCCGCGAGCGATTTTTCCAGCCTGTCAGCAGCTGAAAATTCCTTCAAATAACGCAGCATGAGCATTCCGGAGAACATGGTAGCCATCGGGTTGACCTTATTCTGCCCGGTATACTTTGGAGCGCTCCCGTGGGTAGGCTCAAAAATCGCCAGACCTTCTCCCAGGTTGGCTCCGGGTGCGACGCCGAGCCCGCCCACCAGGCCTGCGCATAAATCGGAAACGATATCGCCGTAAAGATTTGGGAGGACTAGAATGTCGAATTGCTGGGGATTACGCACCAGTTGCATACACAGGTTGTCTATAATCACGTCGTTGAATTCGATATCCGGATAACCTTTAGCAACCTCGCGGGCGACCGAAAGGAAGAGACCGTCCGAGAATTTCATGATGTTTGCTTTATGAACGGCAGTGACCTTTTTACGATTGTTTTGTCTGGCATAATCAAAGGCAAATTTCACAATTCGCCGTGAACCGAAATCGGAAATAATTTTTAAGCTGATACCGGAATCCTCGCGCACCTTCCCCCGGGTCTCGGTAATCAGTTTTAAAATCCTGGCGGCTTCGGGCGTACCTCTCTCAAATTCAATCCCGGCGTAAAGGTCTTCGGTGTTTTCCCGGACGACGACAATATCAACATTTTTGTATAGGGAAGGTACTCCGGGATAAGTCTTGCAGGGCCGTAGACAGGCGTAGAGATCCAGGCTTTTACGGAGCGCAACATTGACGCTGCGAAAACCGGTGCCGACAGGGGTAGTGACCGGCCCCTTGAGGGCGACTTTGTTCTTGCGGACAGATTCGATCACCGAATCTGGCAGGGGAGTCCCCTGGGCAGCCATGACACCTGCTCCAGCTTCAGCGACTTCCCAGACAAATTTTACTCCGGTTGCTTCCAGGACTCTCCGTGCGGCAGCGGTCACATCCGGTCCGATGCCATCACCGGGAATTAGAGTGACAGTATAAACCATCAATGAAATCTCCTTATTACTTTATGTTAAAATTATAATCTTAGAAATGCAGCGTTTCAATGAAAAATCTGAATCATCCCCCGGGATTCTGCGTCGTGTTGGTTTCTCTTCCGTGATGATTGCAAACTAAAAGGGAGAGGGTGGATTTTAATGCTGTTTAATTATAAAGTCGCCGTATTTTTTAATATAGGGGAGAAGCCCGCCTTCGTTGAGGATACTGAGCATGACAGGTGGAATTTTGCCGAAGGTGAGATCATTTCCATTGGTCAGGTCCTTGACGTTACCTCTGAGAAGGTCGACCTCCAGTTCATCTCCATCTTCGATTAAAGAAGTATCGCAAATCAGTACCGGCAGTCCCTGGTTGATCGCATTCCGGAAAAAGATGCGTGCGACGGACTTCGCCAGGATAGCACTTACGCCGGCCATTTTAATAACCAGCGGTGCATGTTCCCGACTTGAACCAAGGCCGAAGTTGCTGCCTCCTACTACGAAGTCACCGGCCCGGACTCGGGTTACAAAGGTAGGATCGGCGTCTTCCAGGACATGTTTGGCCAGCTCCGGTAAATTGCTGCGCAGCCCAGCCAGACGTCCGGGAACGATCAGGTCTGTAGAAATATTATCGCCAAATTTAAAAGCTTTTCCCCTTAACATATCTAAAGCATATCCCGTGGATCAGTGATTTCACCTTTAATAGCGCTGACCGCCGCGGTGGCAACGCCGGCCAAGTAAATGAATGATTCCGTATTACCCATGCGGCCTTTAAAATTGCGGTTGGCGGTTGAAAGACAGGCCTCCCCGCTGCCGAGAACTCCCTGATGAAGTCCCAGACAAGCGCCGCAACCCGGTGGTAGAATGATCGCTCCGGATTCGATCAGGGTAGAAATATAACCTTTTTTAATCGCTTCCAGCAGGACCGATTTGGAAGCTGGGCCCACGACCAGGCGGGTATCGGGATGGCGGTGATGTCCTTTCAAAATTGAGGCTGCCAGCGCCAGATCTTCCAGCCTCCCGTTCGTGCAGGTACCGATAAAGACCTGCTGTATTTTTGTCCCTTTAAGGGATTTCACGGTAGCGGTATTATCTACGGTATGCGGTTTTGAAACGGTCGGTTCCAGTTTGTTCAAGTCTATCGAAATAGTCTGCTCGTAAACGGCGTCTGCATCCGGGAAGATCGGTTGGTAGTCTTGAATCCTTCCGTGCTCTGCCAGATAATCTTGAGTCAGTTTGTCCGCGACGAAAAGTCCGGCTTTCGCTCCGGCCTCTACCGCCATATTCGAGATAGTAAGCCGTTCATTTACCGGCATCTGGTCAATGGCTGGACCACCGAATTCGAGTGATTTATAAGTCGCGCCGTCGGCGCCTATCAAGCCTATTAAATACAGGATTAGATCCTTGGAAGAAACGCCTTTCTGGAACTTCCCGGTGACCTGAATTTTAACTGTTTCCGGGACTCGGAACCAGGTCTTGCCCAGGGCCATGGCGATAGCGACATCAGAAGATCCCATACCGGTCGCAAAAGCTCCTAACCCACCCGCAGTTACGGTATGAGAGTCTGCACCCACTATTACATTTCCGGGTTTAGCGTAGGACTCAGCCACGATCTGGTGGCAGACGCCTTCTCCTACATCCGAGAGTTTTACTTTAGCCTGCTTCGCAAACTGGCGCAGAAACACATGATCTTCGGAGAGGGCCGATTGAGGGCTGGGAGCTGCATGGTCCATGAAAATAATGGTCTTATCTGGATTAGCCGGGTCCTTTATCCCGCTCTGTATAAATTGACGGATAGTCAGTGGCCCGGTAGTGTCCTGAACAAAAACCAGATCAACCTGTGAGATTACTATATCACCCGTCCGGGCATCTATTCCGGACTTCTGGCTCAAAATCTTTTCCGCTAGAGTCTTACCCAAAAAAGTATCCTAAGATCCGATTACAGCCAGGACCGCATCCTTGGCTACACGGTCGCCGCTTTTAAAATTGATCGCCTTGACCTTACCGGCAACCGGAGTTGAAATAATGTTCGCCATCTTCATGGCTTCCATCGTCACAATTGTATCATCCTCTTTAACTTCATCGCCGACCTTAACTTCGTACTGGACGATGAAACCCGGCATCGGAGAAATAATCGGTGTATCGCCCGTATTTTTAGGAGGTGCGGCGGGAGCTTTTTCCGCGGGTTTAAAGACCGGTCTGGGAGCGAATGACGGAACCCCCGGTCTGATTACGGACGTTCCTGGAAGCACTACCGGTCCGCCATCCAGGGATTCAAGGCCGATCGTTATAACTTCACTGCCCATATAGAGCTTAAATTTCCGGACATTCGGGCCCTGTATCGCAGGCTCTTTTTCTGCCAGTTTTCCAGATTTAGCCTTTGCTACCATTTCTTCTTCTTTTTTCACATCCTCAAGAGTTCGGGCTTTAGTATCTTCCGGCGGCTTTTCCAGTCCATATTTCCATTTCAGGAAACGTAAGCCCGTTGTAGGATAGAGGGCGTAAATCAGGATATCCCCTAAGTTTTTAGCAATGCCTTTAGTAGCTTCCCTGGCTGCTTCCATTTCAGGTTTTAGAATATCTGCCGGACGGCACGTAATGGGGGTCTCACCTCTTTCATAACCCTTCAAGACAATTTTCTGTACTTCGGGGTCAATAGGAGCCGGAGACTTGCCGTAAAGACCGTAAACATAATCCTTGACCTGGCCGGGTATCATCTTATAACGGCCGAAGAGAACATTTTGGACAGCCATGGCGCCAACGATCTGGCTGGTGGGTGTTACCAGAGGAGGATAGCCAAGTTCTTTACGGACTTTTGGCAGCTCCGCCAGAACGTCATTCAATTTATCGATGGCTCCGGCTTCCTTTAATTGAGAAATGAAGTTGCTGGTCATCCCGCCCGGGATCTGGTGAATCAAGACTTCGGTATCGATGACCGCCATTTTGGTATTATTTAAATATTCGCGGTATTTAGGAGCAATGGTTTCAAAAAAGTTACCCAGTTTAAAAAGTTGTTTCAAGTCCATATTGGGATCCCGGTCTGTCCCTCTGAAGGCTGCTACAAAAGGCTCAATGGCTGGGAGAGAAGAGCGCATCGCGAAGGGCGCCAGGGCGACATCCAAAACATCCACCCCAGCCTCGACCGCTTTAAGATAGCTCATGGGGGCCATACCGCTTGTGTAATGAGTGTGTAATTGAATGGGGATTTTAAGGGCTTTCTTTAAAGTCTTAATCAGAGTATATGCATCTTCTGGACAGATGAGACCTGCCATATCTTTAATACAGAGGCTGTCAGCCCCCATATCCTGGTAGATGAGAGCTTTATTTATAAAATATTCCAGGTTAAAGATAGGACCGCCCATTTTAGACTCGGTTAATGAGTAGCTGATAGCCAGCTGAGCATGTTTGCCACATTCCTTAATGGACTTAACAGCCATCGCCAGGTTGCGTTCATCATTAACGGCGTCGAAAACGCGGAAGATATCGATGCCTACTTCCGCCGAATAACGTACGAATTCTTTCACCACATCGTCCGCATAGTTGCGGTAGCCGACCAGGTTTTGGCCGCGCAGCAGCATTTGCAGGGGAGTATTTGGCATTAGCTTTTTCAGGACGCGGACTCTTTCCCACGGGTCTTCGTTGAGGAAACGGGTAGTAACGTCGAAAGTAGCCCCACCCCAGATCTCCATTGAGTAGAAGCCGGCCTTGTCCATCTCTGCAGCAATGGGCGCCATATCTTCGGTCCTCAACCGGGTGGCTAAAGAGGACTGGTGCCCATCTCGGAAAGTAACATCGGTAAATTTAATAGGATTTTCTGCCATGTTGTCTCCCCCAATTCATTTATTCGTCAAAGGACATCTGACAAACGCATTAACGAAATAATAATTCTCCCTTATTTGTAAGGAATTAGACTTAAAATATCCGAAGAGAACGTGAAGTTCGCACCCTATGTCCTCGATATTTCCGGTCTGCCGTAGACGAAGGAGATTTTATGAAATAATCATAACATAACAGCTAAATCTCATACAAGCCCGCGCACGGAATCATCATAATCCGATTATACCCGTTAACCAGAGGAAGGGAGTTTCCGGTAAAGCGCAGAAAACATCGAGAGTCAGAGCAGGCTGGAAATTTTGGAGGAGGATAACGTTAAGGGGACCATCGAGAAGATCGATTTGACACTTATTTATTGAAGCCCAACCGTTTTTTTTAACAACAACCAAAATCCTTGCTTAAATGAGGTCTTTCGAAGAAGATCTTTCCTGAAGCAAGCATGTGAAAAAACTTATTCCTTCCATGGTGAAACCACGGCAGGAAAGACCGGGTCTTATTGCATGGTGCCCGGTCTCTCTGCATTATAACCCTTAGATTTTACTTGGACTTACCGATCTTGAACATCTTGGTGCCACAGGTTGGACAAGTACCCGAAGTTGCGGGTCTCTTGTTCTTCATAGTGATAGCCTTGGCATTCTTCATTTCC
>DEUU01000069.1 GCA_002362735.1 Dehalococcoidia bacterium UBA3254 | reverse complement strand
CACAAGTTTATAATTCCCATAACCAAAAGGACTTCGTTTCGGAGCATGCTATCATCTCGATGTTTAATCAATAACAATACAAGTAAATCAAATGACTGATTATAGTGTAATGCCAATCTCCTCAGTTTACCGCCTACTCGGTCACAGCCTACCTATACACGACGTCGCTATCGAGAGCAAAATCGATATCCGAAAGCTTTCACGCAAGTTTGACTTCGGCAACGACTATATACACAACGAGATAATATTTAAAAATTGCCAAATTAGTAATATTGACACAGGTTATTGTTATTTCTCTGAACAAATATCATTGGCTAATTGTGTCTTAGAAGTAGCTGACTTTTCCGCAGATTACTTTTGGTCTGGATTCTTGATCGATCGTTGCACATTTAATAGAGACTTAATGCTGATGTCTATGGGTGGTCACAATAACCCCGACAAATTGATTAGTATTCATAATTGTATATTTAGAGGTTTCGTCGATTTTAATGATGCTCATTTTAATGGACCAATTGAGATTATCGACTGCCCTTTTGAAAAAGGAACTAACCTTCTGGGCAATAAAGGAAAACCATATGAAGTCCTATTTGATATACCTCCAAGGATTCTAAATAATGATGGTAAAATGGATTTCGATAAATAATTTATCAAGCATCCTTTAATAAAATATTCAAGCTGAGATATACGCATGGAAAGGCAAACATCCCGATGTTCGTCCAGTGGTAGCTAAATTTAGGAGCTAAATGAATCAAGGGGGAGGCTGTGTAAGCCTCCCCCTTTTTTATCAAATGCTGCGTTAATGGAATACCCTGGTATCCGGACTAGGGAATTATATCTTTTTGGATTATCTCGCCGGTATCAACAATCCGGAACGTGTAAGAATCGATCTCAACTACCTTTAAACCTTTGTTGGTGGCGAGTCTTTTAGAACCGAGGATCTCTTTACGATAAGGGGTAATCCCCAGTAATTCTTGATACTCGCACACTGTATATTCTTTTCCTTCTTTAGTTCTGGCTTTAAATTCGTTGATTTTGCTTTCCAATAACAACTCCTTCAGAATAATTCTTTATTTTTAATAGGCTGTGTTTTTACTAATTCTGGCCCTCTCCATCGCGTATAGCCATATGTTATTATCAATAGGGACAGATGTAAAGGGAGGGATATTGACAAGTTATTGGAGAGATGTAATATAGGGTCTACCGGCATCAAACCGCAGAGGTGAAAAACTGGAGGAGGGGCCAAAATGCCAATAAATCTTTTCTGCCCTATCTGCAATAAAATGGTGGAGGATCGCGGGTTAGTTTATCTCTGGGAGCGAGTTGACGAACGTACCAAGGGAGAAGTAGAGAAGGAATATCGTCAACTTGCCTGCGGCCACCGGTTATTTATCAGGGAAACCGGAAAAAGAAGGGGCGTGCTGCGCAATATTTAGCTTGAATACCTGGTATATTGATGCGGTGGTTGAGTTGGAAACACTAGGACCGCCAGCTAACGGTAGGCACGATGTTATAGATAGATACCCTGAGCTCCTCCGCTACCAGCGGCTTGGCCTCTTCGACGATTTCTTGTCTTATGGACGACTGTTCCCAATTTCGCCAGGCCTCGATGTTTTCCCAGGTGGTGACCAGGGCGACAATTGAGGGGTCTCGGGTGTTCTGGAGGTTCTGGGCACCCATGAAGCCGGGGTAGTTCATCGCATTCGACCTGATCTTGCGGAAGATATGCTCGATGTTGACACCCTCTTTGAGCTTGTATCCTACCATAACCTGTATCATCGCTTGTATCTCTCCACTAGTAGATATTCCAGGTCTGCAGGACGGAAGTCATTTTATTAAATGACAGTATAGAGTATATTTAGCCAGAACACAATCATAGTTCGACGGCTGGCCGGCCTCTTGATATCAACCTGATAGGTTACAGTTTTGTAAATATTAACTGTTGCCCAGGAACTGCGAATGTACTTTAACCGCGATGGTAGCGGTCTGGGTGGCGCCGTTCTCCGTGTAGGAGACGGTAACGGTGCAGGTACCTTCAACGATCGATGCTGTTATCAGACCGGTGGTGTTTACGGTGGCGATACTCTCGTCGCTGCTCTTAAAAGTACACTTCGAAGTGACATCCAGACTCGTGTCGTTGGTGTACCTGGCCATAACGCCTATCTGCATCGTGCTCTTGATGCGGATATCGGTGCTCGTGGGTGAGGCTTGGATTGATTTAAGTGTTAACGGTCCGGTGTCGGTCGGCGTGGTGGGTTTGGAGGTTGACGCAGGAGTGGTGGAGGCAGGTGTTCCCGAAGAGCAGGCAGGTAGTACCACCGCGATAATCAGACTGAGACCGAGCAAGAGTGCGCTGAGCTTTATAATTTTCACACAGTCCTCCTGACTGAATATTAATAGCTAGTTAGCCGGAAAGTTCCCGGTTATTATTCTACCATCGGCCGGGTCTGATGCAAAGCGGGTGGTCATCTTTTAGGTCACCGCTAACGGGACGGTAATCTGGCTGGAGACATAGCTACTGACGTAGGAGACGGTAATATTGGCCTGGCCGGCCTTAACGGCGGTAATCAGCCCGCCGGCGGAAACCGTGGCGACCTGGTTATTGTCGATGGTATAGGTGCACTTCGCGGTGACGTCCTTGGTCGTACCATCCTCAAATGTGGCGGTGATAAGTAGCTGGTTAGTGCCGCCGTTGGCGAGAATAACCACCTGCGTGGTGTTGGCTATCGACTTCATTAGCGGGCCGCTTGGGGCTGAAGAACAGGCCGAGAGGGACAGGGCTAATAGCAGGCCGGTTACTAATAGGACGGTAACGAGTTGTTTCTTCCTCACAATATATCTCCCACAATACTTCCGCTGCCGGTGACTGACCGTGATTACCTTAGATTATACTCCGGTCTGTCAAGCCGGGCCAGTGGGTATCATATTGGTTACTAAAGGAGATTGCTCGATGGGACGCTAGCCCCTTCGAAAAAACCTAAAATGTTGATGTTGACAAAGCTGAAAACACATGCTATCATTAGAGTTTGTTGATTATGCCACTTTCGATTTCGCCGTACTATGCCTTTCTAACAGCCACTTATTTCACTACGAAATAGTGCTCTTAGCACAAGTTGACGTCCGCATTTTAGGAGTAGAGTAGGTTTTTATGTCGATAAAAAGCAAACAGAAGTCATCGCACATCCCCCGTAAGTATTACAACAAACTGCCTGAAATACTGGAAGTACCGGATTTACTGCGCATCCAGACGGAGTCTTTCCGGTGGTTCCAGGAAAGGGGATTAAAACAACTCCTGGAAGAGGTATCACCTATCCAGGACTTTACCGGCAACCGGCTGGCGCTCAGCTTTCTTGACTACGAGTTCCACGAGCCGCATCACTCCGAGCAGGAGTGCCGCCAGCGGGACCTGACCTACTCCGCCCCGCTCTATGTCCGCACGCAACTCTTCGTCAAGGACACCGGGGAGATACAGGAGGCGGCCCTGATCTTCGCG
>DEUU01000129.1:3504-3774 GCA_002362735.1 Dehalococcoidia bacterium UBA3254 | reverse complement strand
AGTTGGGTGCTGGTTTTTTACCAAAACCATTAACGGTATCAATATTAATTGGCGACCTTACCCAAAGCAAAAAACAAAAGGTGCAGGAAAAAATTTTATCCGGTGAAATAGATATAGTGATAGGTACTCACGCCTTAATTCAAAAAGATATCGGGTTTAACAAATTGGGGTTGGCGGTAATAGATGAACAACACCGATTCGGAGTTGAACAACGTTCGGCAATAAGACAAAAGGGCACCAACCCGCATATGCTGGTGATGACAGCGACAC
>DEUU01000129.1:0-3404 GCA_002362735.1 Dehalococcoidia bacterium UBA3254 | reverse complement strand
ATCGCCATCGGCACGCACGCGCTGGTCCAGAAAGGCGTCGAATTCGCAAAACTGGGACTCGTAGTGGTCGACGAGCAGCACCGCTTCGGCGTCGAACAGCGGTCGGCTCTCCGGGAAAAGGGTTTCAATCCTCATATGCTGGTGATGACAGCGACACCAATTCCACGGACACTGGCTTTAACGCTTTACGGGGATCTGGATCTCTCGGTTATTGATGAACTTCCCCCGGGAAGACAGGAAATCAAAACCAAATGGCTGAAGCCTGAGCAAAGAAGTGCTGCTTATAATTTTATTCGGCAACAGATCAGTTACGGCCGGCAAGCTTTTATCATTTGCCCGCTGGTAGAAGAGTCAGATGTTATCCAGGCGAGGGCAGCAGTCGAAGAATACGAACAACTATCTCAAGAAATTTTTCCGGATTTACGTCTGGGATTGCTTCATGGGAGGATGTCATCCGCGGAAAAAGATAAAGTTATGCAACAATTAAATAGCGGAGAATTGAACATTCTGGTTTCTACTCCTGTAGTTGAAGTAGGCATAGACGTTCCGAATGCCACGGTGATGCTTATTGAAAGTGCTGATCGTTTCGGTCTCTCCCAGCTACATCAATTCAGAGGGCGAATAGGACGGGGAAAAGAACAGAGCTACTGTATGCTTCTGTCCGAAAAACCCTCAGACATTGGTAAGGAAAGGCTGGATATAATTGAAAGGGTCCATAACGGGTTTATTTTGGCAGAAGAGGATCTTAAATTAAGAGGCCCTGGAGAATTTTTTGGTACGAGACAAAGTGGGTTGCCTGACCTTAAAATGGCGCGACTCACAGATGTAAAGCTGTTAGAACTGGCCAGAAATGAAGCTACACGCTTATTTCAGACAGACCCAAAATTAGAGAATTCTGAAAACCATTTGCTGGCTTTAGAATTAGCCAAAGTCTGGAAACAGGATTCTTCTACTGAGTGGAGTTAACAATTGATATCCTTTTTTCAATACGTCTTAAATTCAGACGTGTAAAATATAAATAAGGAGGTAGATCATGGCTGACAAACAAGTGAAAGTCTATTCCACTCCCACTTGCCCCTGGTGTAAAAAAGCAAAACAATTTTTAGATGCCAATGGTATTAAATATCAAGATTTGAACGTGGCAGAAGATAAAGCCGCCCGAGATGAAATGATCAATACCACTCACCAGATGGCAGTTCCCACAATCGCCATAGATGGCGAATATGTTATCGGTTATAACGAAAAAGATTTAAAGGAAAAATTAGGAATAAAATAATTCGGAAAAGAATATGTATGAACTCGTCATCGTGGGCGGGGGACCGGCAGGGATGACGGCTGCGGTTTATGCGGCTCGTAAAAAAATAAATGCACTACTTCTGGCTAAAGATATTGGCGGCCAGGCGAATTACACCAGTTCGATAGAAAACTACATGGGTTACCAATATATCGAAGGCCTCGAATTGATGGATAAGTTCGAACAGCAACTGAAGCAGTTTCATATAGACCGCTCAGATGGGGAAGAAATCACTAATATCACGAAGATTGACAATGGATTTGAACTTAAAACGATATCCGGAGGCAGTTTTCAATCCCTGGCTGTTATCGTGGCAACCGGTAAGAATCCCCGCCGGTTAAATGTGCCCGGAGAACGGGAGTTGATAGGAAGAGGAGTAAGCTACTGTTCAATATGTGACGGGCCATTGTTCGCTGGAGAAAGTGTTGCTATCATCGGCGGGGGAAATTCGGCCCTCGAGGCGATGATCGACCTCCTGAAAATTGCCGAGCGGGTTTATTCGATCACAGAAGGACATTTCACCGGAGACGCGGTTCTTGTTGACCGGATAAAGGATAATCCTAAATTGATTGTTCTTCGTAAAGATAAAGTCATTGAAATTATAGGTGAAACCAAGGTCGAAGGACTTCTTATTCAAGACAGCGTAACCGGTAAAACAGACCAACTCAAGGTAAGAGGAATATTTATTGAAATAGGACTTACTCCTAATTCCAATCTGGTTAAAGGTCTCGTCAGATTGAATCAGAATCAAGAGATCGAAGTCAATTGTAACTGCGAAACGAATGAGCCAGGATTATTTGCTGCAGGCGACGTAGCCAGCACCCCGGAAAAGCAGATCATCATTGCGGCAGGAGAGGGTGCCAAAGCCGCTTTACAAGCCCATCGGTACCTTCAGAGATTAACCTGAGTATAAACGACGACCGATTATTGAGGATTATCTTCAGAATGAGCCTCCGCTTCGGTTTGCGGAGGCTTTTTCGATTGATCTTCAAAATCTCTCATCCATCGTTTTAACTCATCCAGAGACGGAGGAGAGATATAGAATATCCGAATGTCGGATGGAAACTGGACGTGATGCCCTTCCCCCATGATCAATATTCCAGACTCATTTTCCTTCAGGCTTTCGTTGATTTTTTTGGCAATAATTTCGCTTCTGGTTTTATTCGCTTCTGTATAAAAACCGTAGACAGTCGAGAACACTTTCTGGCTTTGCAGGCCCAGGGAAAGACACCGGCTCCAATCCATCAATTCCTCGAGAATTGTCTGGTCCTCGGCAGATTCGAACATCGCTCCTCGAGACATCCGGCTTTGAATTAAACTAAGGCTACTTACCTTAAGCTGCTTCAAACTATTTACCGCTTCATCTCCGCTTTGAGGTATCAATTCATGATAAATGCGGTTAACTGATCCGAGTTTTAATTCAAGGCCGGTTATTTGAGATTCTACCTGATCCCAGTATCGATTATATTTCTCCCCGAATTCTTGAGGCAAGTCAGAATTTGAGAAGATCAAGGGAACAAAATATAACTTCCTTCCTCCTCGAAAATCTTCAACTAGAGGTTTCTCTATTTTTCCCAGTTCTTCTGCCATACTGCTTCTCTCTACCTCATAAGTTTTGCTCAGATTGTTCTGATTTACGGGAATTCTTGGCACAGGCTTTGCAAACTGATATCTGTGGATAATAGTGACGCATCACTGTCAAATCACTAAAGGGCTTGGTCTCTCCACATAATTTGCATTTAAAAACGATCTCTTTTTTAACGTCAGAAGTCATTTTAGTTTTATCAGTCATATTCCAGAATCTCCATTTTGAAATAATGCGGATCAAGCATGATCCGGAGAGTGTCCAACCATATCGAGCGAGTATGGTCGTAAGTGCTATTGAACCATTTTACTATAATATTCTTCTCCAGCACAACCTTAGACAACTGTTTAGATTCAAATAGAAAAGATTTGAAAGTAATCAATAATACGATCATCCTTAAAGATGTTATTCATGACGTGATAATCCTAATGTGATATATGTCACAATGTGATGATAGTCCTTTCTTTCAATGTAGACATAACCTAAAATGAAAATAGTCCCAGTACGATTATCACCATAATCAAT